>NZ_JBFTRC010000059.1:0-41900 GCF_056399325.1 Allobosea sp. 01N443 | reverse complement strand
GTGTCCGGGAAGTACTGGTTCTTTGCCGGGTTCCAATGGATCTTCGCCATCTTGGCGCCATCGGGGAAAGCTTTGCCGTTCCCGGGAATGCCGGCCCGGTAGGCCTCGATCATCACGGGATTGGCGAGGATCACGGCGACCGCCTGTCGCACCATACCATGGCTGCCTTGATCCAGCTTGCCTTGACCCGGCTGCGCCTCGGCCGCCGCCCGCTGGACGGAGGCCCGGCTCGCGGCAGCGCGTRCCCGCGGCGGGTCCTTTCTCGGCTTATTCATGCGACGTTGGTCGGCTTCTGCAGCCTCGATTCCCCCTCTGTTCCGGTTGCCGAACGCAGGTTCGCGAAGCGTTCTCCCGCCACGGTTGCACAGGCAGGTCACGAGGAGACGCGCAGGTCGATTGAGGTCGCTTCAACTCCTGAGCCCCCGGCATGGCCCCGCTCGCAAGCCATCCCGGCCAGGGGCGCGCGGCAGCTGCGGCGGCCATCCCTTAAGCGATATTCTCAAGGCGCCATCGGGAACCCTCGCCCGCGTACTTCGTTGGCTGGGGAGTGCCGCCGGAGCAGGACATGCGCAAAGCGGATCGTCTTTGCAACCCGTCCTGTCCTCGGTCCCGACGCGCGATCGCCTGCAATCAGGATCAGCCGAACGGCCTGCCGAAGTCTATCCCCGAAGGAATGGAGGTTCAGACCATGATCGTATCGGATGTGATGACCAGGGGCGCCCAGATCGCCCGACCGGACGAGACCTTGCTGCAGGTCGCCCGACGCATGGCGGCCGAAGATATCGGTTTCATGCCTGTCGGCGACAACGACCATCTGGTCGGCATGATCACCGACCGCGACATCGTCATCCGCGCCGTCGCCGAGGGGCGCGGCCATGACACGCTTGTGCGCGAAATCATGACACACGACGTCAAATACTGTTTCGAAGACGAGAACATGGACGATGTCGCGCAGAACATGGGCGAACTCCAGGTGCGGCGCCTGCCGGTGGTCAACCGCGACAAGCGCCTCGTCGGCGTCGTCTCGCTCGCCGATGGTGCGCTGAAGGACGACCCGGAGGCCATCGGCATCGCGCTGTCGGCGGTGGTCGTGCCCGGACACGCCCAGGCGGCCTGACGCAAGCGACTGTCGGAAGCGAAACGAGCAAGGACCCCTGAGAGAGGGCCCTTCTCAGCGCCGTGCCTCGCTACAGCCAGCGCCTGACGCGGCCCTTGTAGGCGCGATAGACGTCCCCGAATTTCCGATCGAGATAGGCCTCCTCGCGGGCGACCACGCCGTAGCGGATGACGAGATAGAACGGCAGCAGCAGGACGAAGAGCCACAGGCTGTTGAAGGCGACGGCGAGGCCGATGAGGCCGAGCACCATGCCGAGATAGATCGGGTTGCGCGTGAAACGGTACGGCCCCGCCTCGACGATCATCGTCGTCGGCTGGGTGGTCTGGATTTGCGTCCCTGCGCGGCGAAACGTCGTTGCCGCCCAGATCAGCAGGGCGAGGCCCGCGAGGAACAGGATGCCGCCGAGCGCGCCCGCCGGCATCTCCGGCGCCAGGAATGGCAGCGGAGAGAGCCATTCGAGCCCGAGCCCGACGAGCACCGCGATCGCCCAGGCGATCGGCGGCCGTATCACGGCGCCCGAATTGTCGCGCACATTCCCTTTTGCGTGGCTCATACCGCTGCCTGTCCGAAGCCCGTCCCCACCAGGGACGCCACGGCGTTCGATGTCTATCACCAGCCAGTGTCCGGGGCGCGCCCGAAGGCAGGGTTGGTCCATCGGCATCATGCCGGCCATCGGCTCACAACCTGGTTTCTCGACGACAACGCGACGGCGTGTGCCCTCTACGAGGGCTCGACTTCCAGATTGAAGGGCGGCGCCGGCGCGACTGGAAGCGCGACGGCGTCTACCGCGACAGCATCCTGATGGCGCCGAACTCAAGGCCGCGCGGCAGCGCGGATCGGCGGCCTCACGCGCGCATAGACTTCGTCGTACAATGCTACCTCGCCGGGCATGGCCAGTGTGACGGCCAAGCCGAAGATCACGGGCTCGTCAATCGGGGTGCCTTGGTCCGGATCGCGCTGTACGATCAACGGAATGGTCATATCAGCAGCGACGACAGGGGCATCGCTCCCATCCCAGCATCGAGAGAAGATTGTTCCCCGGTTCGTCTGGTTTTCGTCTGGCTGCCAACTGTGGCTGCTCACTCCAAGCTCGCCGATTGACGCGGGTTTCAGAATTTTCAGGCGACACGTGCGATAGCTCTTGCGACCGGGCGCGACCGGCGTGAACCAGGCGAGAGTTGCCGATAGACTGTGCGGGCGCGCTTTGCCACCCATGGCGATAGGCACGGGTACCTCGATCGTGACGTTTCGATCGTTCCGCAGGCTGCCGGTTACGAAGAAAGTGGCGCGATCCGCCGCGCAGGCCACCGCATCCGTGGCATCGACGCAGCCGAAGCCAATGAAACGGCGGATATTATCCTTCTGCTTGCTGGCCTGGCCGCGGCCCCATGGCCCCACCGTCGCCTTGATGAGGTCAGCGACGTTGCGAGGCCAGCGTGCAGGGTGAACGAGCAAGGCCTTCAGCAAGACCGCTCGCTCGATAGGCGGAAGCAAAAGGAATGCTCGCCGTAACTCGCCTCGAGCGCGTCGTGAATCTGATGGCAGGTGCGCGACGCTAGGGCAGCCGCCGCGCTAGTGCCGTTAGTATAACCGTCGAGGTTCTCCCGTCCCCCCGCGGGAGGCGCCGCGACCTTAAGGCCCGCGCCGCGTGACGCCCGCCCAGGACGCACTTCGATATGAGCGTGGTTGCGGACGATCTGCATATGCTCGCGCGCGCCCGGCATCAAGATATCGGGCTTCACTGATCGGGCAAAACCAGGCCCAAGTGTACTCGATGGATTCGCCGCCTCATGCAAAGGATAGGGGTCGATAAGTGCTCGGGCGAGAGCGCGCTCAGCAGGCGGTACGGCATCCCGATTGGACGCGCCGATCGTTAACCCGTTCACAGTCTCGCCTGGAGAGAATATCCGGCGTTCGCCGATGAGCGCGTGGAGCGCACCGATCATCGACGTTGCGCGGTGGTTCCCGTCTGCGACTTCATAGTCGAACCCGGTTGCATAAGCGGGCACACCGAAGTCAGTGGTCGCATTGCCGGCGCTGACGATAAATAGCAAGCCGAAGCGGCCCGCCAGACGGTCGAGAAGGCGAGCCCACGGCGACAATTGCCCGTGGAAGGGCCGAAACCGATTGCCCAGCGACAGGTTCACAATGATTACGTTTGGGCGCTGCTCGCGCAATCGAACGACCGCCAGATAGATGAGATCGACAATCAGCCGATCGCTTGGAAATTCGTCATTGTTGCCCATCACCGGTACAACGTGGATGCGACGCGGAAGCGCTGCTTCCGCCTGGTTGCGATCGCCATGCACGATCAGCGACGCCATCGCCGTGCCGTGAGAGCGACTGGTTACTAGCGCCTCAGGCTCGAGGCCAAAGGGATCGTCGAGATCCATATGGTCTGCGAGTAAGCGGTGGGCCGCGACCGGGACCCCGTCGAGCAGCGCGAGGATCGGGTCTCCCAGCGGGTGTCTCGCTGCGGCGGCTTCGCGTTCCTCAGCCACATCGGMGATTTCGATCGTGGTCGGTGCGCTTTGGGGTCGAATGTGTAAGACCGGCTCGAGGCCGGCAATGCCCTCGGAACGTCGGTCCAAGATCTCCCGGACCGCTCGCACCGGAATGTCCGCCAATAGTGCATGATAGCCGATGTCGCCGATGCGGGCGCGAGTGACGACCGCTCCTCCGCGACCGATAATAGCCGCCCGGACATTCGCCTCCTGCTCATTCGCTACGGCCTCCCGCTCGCGGTAGACCAACTCAACCTCGAGCCTAACCAACTCCTCATCGTCACGGCCATCGATTACAACAGCGAGAAAACTTGCATCGATGCTACTGACGCGATCAAGCGGCCCCCAAGGCCGTAAGTCCCTCAGCAGATCGAATACATTCGCCCAAGGTGTTTCGCCTCGGACTAACTGGCCATTCTGCCAACGGCGCCAGAGGGACTCGAGATTGCGTAGCGCGACGATGTCCGGAACGAGCAGATAAGCATAGGGCTGCTGGTCGCCTTCGTCGGTCTCGAGCTCTTCCTCATCGACAAGTTCGAGCCCGGCGACATTTTGTACGGCGTTGGCGAACGCGCCGATCGAGCCTCGAACTTCGAAGACGAGCAATCGTTCAGGCGCAAGTCCGGACGGATCGGCGCGCAGCTCAAGCGCATTGGCACCGCGCGCAAGAACCTCCGCCAATCGGGTAAATTTGGGACCGAAAGTCCCCGTCTGGCGATCGCGCGGAAATGAGTCAGGAGGTGGGACGTATGCGGGCCGTCCAAGTAGACGCGGTTGATCAGGTTGCGGCGTCAGCCTCAGGAGTGGCTTCGTCGGATCGCTCGGCATTGATGACCTCTGGCGTTACTCGCGAAACCCACAAGTCAAGTTCGGCTCGCAACGCGTCATCAATAGCCATCTCCCCCAACCCCAAAATCTGGCGTCGTCTTACGTTCTGACAGAAATCGAGCGCCTCAGCATAGCTGACCTTGCCCAACCGGGCGGCGATTCTCGCCGGAGTCATCTTCGGCGTATTCGGCCAATCGGACAAGATGCGATCAAGGAAAACCGTCACTTCCTTTAGGTGCGGCGCCGGTATAGCCAAGCGCATCTGGAAGCGGCGCCACACCGCACGGTCCAGCAACTCGCCATGATTGGTGGCCGCGATAACTACAACGTAGCTAGGCAATTGATCCAACTGCATCAGCAGGAAGGATACCACCCGTTTGATCTCGCCCGTTTCGTGGGTGTCACCGCGCTCCTTGCCAATCGCATCGAACTCGTCGAAGAACAAGATGCTCGGCGTCGTACGTACATAGTCGAAGAGCTTGCGCAACCGAGCATTGGTTTCACCCAAATAGCTGCCGATCAACGCATCATAGCGCACGACGTAGAATGGCAGACCAAGTCCTTCGGCAATGGCCTCTGCAAACGAGGTCTTGCCGTTACCAGGTGGTCCGGAAAGCAAGACACGGTGGCGGGGCTCAAAGCCATTGGCACGCAGAACATCGGCGCGCTGGTGCTCCTCGATAAGCTGACCACCGCTCTGCCGAGCGGGAAGCGGGAGCAACAGATCATCGAGCCGCAGCCGAGCTGTGACCTCTAGAATGGCTTCGCGACCATTGACGGGGTTAAGGTGCTGCGAACTGGCGGTCAACGCGGGCGGCGTGACCGGTACAGCCGAAAGGGCCCGCTGTAGACGATCGGCAACAATATAGTGCTTCTTAGCCCGCTCATCTGCGACCAACGCCTCGGCCGTGGAGCGCACCGCCTCACGATCGCCGACCGCGCCAGCGCGAACGAGATTAATAAGAAGATCACTACGAGCCATAGCTGCCTTAATTGATCACTCGCTTCGAACCCATGAGAGATTCGTCCGCTCCCCCACGGTCGTTTGCGTGTCCGTCACAGTTCTGCGCGCCGGGTCGCGTCAAGACAGTGCTGTGTCGAATCCACGAACACCTTAGGTGAAGGTTGGGCAGACGGTAAGTGCTTGAGCTCGCAAATTTGCGACCTGGAGCGTTCGCACTACGCTTGAAATGGGCGGCGTCCGGCTCTCGCGATCTCGTCCGCGGAGCAACTTGGCCGCTTGTGGACTGTCAAGAAGGAACCCAGTCCAATGCGAACGGCAGGTTCATGGCAGCTCTCAATGTCTAGAGGTGACGATCGCAACACCGCGAGGCGCTCCACGAACTCCCAACTGGGACACTCGTCGCGTCGGGCGCCTCGCCTCCGAAATGCCGCCCGATCGGGAGCTTCGCGGTCAACGCCGCCACATCCGCACCCTGCGAAGGCCCGCCCGAAGCGGCTAGAATTGCGGGAGCTGGCCCTGTGGTTCCGCCATTAAAGGCGCCGCCCCGGCGGGCGGCGGCTGGTTGATCGGCATCAGGCCCGCCATCAGTTCAGGCTCCAGCCCAATAGGCTCGCCAGAACCCATCGGCGTACTCGCCGACACCTCACCCGGCGGCGCCCCCTGCAGCGCCTGCACGATCTCCCCGACCACGCCCTGAAGCTCGACAATCGCCTGCGCCATGCCGGCGAGCGCCGGGTCGGCCTGCGGCTCAGCCACCTGCTCCCCCGCCCCCCCGCCCCAGCATCTGCGCAACCTGCGCAGCCTCCAGCGCCAGCTCGGCCTTGCCGGCTTCGGCCTGCTTGCGGCGGGCCTCCGCCTGCTTGGCCACCAGCTCCGCCTCGCGCGTCGCCAGCTCCATCTGCCGCGCCGCCTGTTGCGCGGGATCGGGCGGCGGCGGCTGCATCGCTTGCGGCAGCGGCCTGCCCGCCTTTTGCGCCTTCAGCGCGCGGATCTCGGGCGGCAGCACGGTTTCCAGGCGCTCGCYGATCTCCTGCGTCCTGCCGTCCTCGCCGATGATCCGCAGCACCCGGGCCGTGTCGTAGATTTTTGGGATCAGGTCGACCAGGATCTTGCCGGTATGGCGGATCGCGCGGGCCCAGTTGTCGATATAGGCGACAGCAAATTCTTGCTTGCTCATCGCGGGGACTTCTTGCTCAGCCACCATAATCCCCCAAGCTTCCCTTGGAGGAACCATGGCATAATCGGGGTGTGGGTCAACAGCTCCCAGTTCAGATACTTAATGTGAGCACGTTGCGCCGGAGGCTCGCAAAGACCTGGCGGACCGGCAGAGAATGCGCGCGGTCTGAAACGCAAAAGCGCCCGGCCATCCCTGGCCCGGGCGCAAATCACCACCTTGAATAAAGGCATAGCATGCACAAAAAACGCATGTAAAGCCCCTGTATGCGATTTTTGTGTATCACTTTCGGCCTGAGCCAACGGAGCGCTGCCGGGCGTCTCCACTCACGCCGGCGGCGTGGCGTAGCCGCGCCTGGCCATGCAGTCGTCATAGACCGCCTTCATGGCGTCGCTCCGGCGGGCGGTCGCCTGGTCTGCGCCGGTGCCCCTCGCCCCACTGACCGGTTTCGCCGCCGCCTTGTTGGATTCGCGGATGCAGGCGGCGGCGTCCCTGTTCGCCAGCGCCTCGAGCGTCGCATTGCCGGCGCCTGGCCGGACAGCGGTGCGCTGCGGCCCCGGCGAAGCGTCGCTCGCGGCCTGGCACCCGGCAAGTGCGAGCGAGACGATGATTGCGGCATGGCGAAGCATGAAACCCTTCCTCCTGCGCCGGTCAGAGCATAGGCCGCAGCGGCTTTCAACCGGCGCCCTGGTTCGCGAGCCCCGTCATCCCTGCGGCTGCGCGCGCTATTGCGGCGGGCGCGTCTCCGAGAAGCGCGCGGATGGCCTGCGCGGCCCGAAAGGAGCCCGCGGTAGGAATGATCGATCGGATCGATCGAAACAAGACAAACAACATGTTGGATTGCTTTAATGAAAAAGCCCAGACACGGCGCATCGAACTGCCAGGTGCCGCCATGACGCTGCAAATCCACGATCAAACGAGCTCAACCGGCCGGATCCCCGGCAGCCTGAAGCGCCTTGGACCTGGCCTTCTGCTCTGCCTGCCCGTGTCGGGGGCGGCTCTCGCCGTCGAGCATCTGGAGACCGCCTTCTTCCAGCGCGCCTGGCTCGAGGCGCTCGTGCTGGCCATTCTCTTGGGAACCCTGGTCCGGTCGCTCTGGAGCCCCGCCAGAAGCTGGCGCGCCGGCATCTCGTTCTGCGCGAAGACGCTGCTGGAGGTCGCGGTCGTGCTGCTCGGGGCGTCGCTCAGCGCCGCCACGATCGCCAGCGCCGGCGCACCGCTTCTGCTTGGCATCGCCGCCGTGGTCTTCGTCGCGATCGGGCTGAGCTACGGCATCGGCCGCCTGCTCGGACTGCCGCAGCGCATGGCCATCCTCGTCGCCTGCGGCAATTCGATCTGCGGAAATTCAGCCATCGCGGCCACCGCGCCGGTCATCGGCGCCGATGGCGAGGACGTCGCCGCCTCGATCGCGTTTACCGCGGTGCTCGGGGTCGCGGTCGTGCTGTGCCTGCCGCTCCTGATCCCGGCGCTCGGCCTCAGCGTTCACCAGTTCGGAATCCTGTCGGGCCTGACGGTCTATGCCGTGCCCCAGGTCATCGCGGCGACGGCGCCAGCCGGCCAGGCGGCGATCCAGATCGGGACCCTGGTCAAGCTGGTGCGCGTGCTGATGCTCGGCCCCGTCATCCTCGTGCTCTCGCTGCTGTCAGGCCGGCTGCGCGCGGAAACGGACGCGCCGGCACCTCACGTGACGGCTGGCGATCGCCCTGCCCCGCACAGGATCGCGCCGCATCATATCGTGCCCTGGTTCATCCTCGGCTTCCTGGTGCTGGCGGCGCTGCGCTCGGCAGGGCTGATTCCGGCGGTCCTGCTTGCGCCGCTCGCGACCATCGCGAACCTGCTGACCATTATCTCGATGGCGGCGCTCGGGCTCGGCGTCGACATTCGCTCCGTCGCCCGGGCCGGCCCCCGCGTCGCAGCCGCCGTCATCCTCTCGCTGCTGGCGCTCGCGGCGACCTCGCTTGGCCTCATCCACCTGATCGCGGTGCCGTGAGGCGGAGGTTCTCGGGCCCCGACCATGGAGGGGAGCGCCGCGCCGCTCAGCGCTGCTTCAGCCTTGTGATCGTTGCCTCGGGAACTCCGGGGACGTTGTTGGCCAGGAGATAACGCGGGCTGGACTGCACCCATTTGTCGCRCTCACCCGCGACGGAGCATTGAAAGCCGAGATCGGCGAGGGAAGACCGGCGCATCGTGCATGTGAGACTTCAGTCAGGGTCGCACGGTTGCGAGACCGGAACGCCGAAGCGCCGGTCATTCCTGGCGCGGCCGCAAATCACCCGCGCCGGTCCAACGTCCTGGGCCTCGTCGCCGGCCGTTATCTTGTGCGGGTCGGCAGCCACGCCCGCGCTCAGCCGGCAGCAAAGGCGCGACCAGCGCCCATGCATCCTCCGCCAGACCGATCCGCTCGCCCAAGGCTTCCGCCAGGACGACGCGTTGAATCGACATGTCAGCCGTGCGTCAAGACGCGCCGTTATTGCCTTGGGCAGGCAGCCCACGTTCAATGCCGGGGTCTGGGCAGCGCATGGCTGCACCGTCGGATTTGACTGGGAAAGCGCATGACTCTCAGCTTCGTAAAGATGCATGCCAACGGTGAWGACTTTGTCGTCGTCGATGCACGCACGAGCCCCAATCCGGTTGATGCCGATGTCGCGAGATTCCTTGGCGACCGGAACCGCGGCGTCGGCTTCAACCAACTGGCGGTGGTGCTTCCCTGCGACGATGCCGCCGCTCGTCTCATCTTCTGGAATCCAGACGGCACGACCTTGGGTGCGTGTGGCAGTGCAACGCGCGGCGTCGCTCACCTGATGATGAAGGAGGCCGCGAGCCAGGAAACGACCTTGCGCACCGAGCGAGGCGTGTTGCGCTGCCTGTCGACACAGGACGGGCCTATCAGCGTCGATATGGGCGCACCTCAGCTCGATTGGCGCGACATTCCCCTCGCCGAGCCTTGCGACACATTGCGATTGCCGCTCGATGGCGAGCCTGCCGCTTGCAGCATGGGCAATCCGCACTGCACGTTTTTCGTTGATGATCTCTCGGCGATCGACCCTTGGTCGGCAGGGCCGCAGATCGAACACCATCYTCTGTTTCCTGAAAAAACCAACTTCCATTTCGTTCAAGTGCTGGACCGGAAGCGCATAAGGCTGCGCATTTGGGAGCGAGGCGGAGGCGTGCCGGCGGGGTCAGGATCTTGCTCTTGCGGCGCGGCCGTGGCGGCCATCCGCCGTGGGCTTGTCGACGAGGAAGTCGAGGTCATCTGTGATGGTGGAAGCGTGGGTGTTTCCTGGAAGGCTGGAAGCGGCGTGTGGCTGACGGGCAGGGTCGCGACCGTTTTCCGTGGCGAAATCGCGCTCCCAGGCAAATCCATGCATCGTCAGGACGGCAGCTTTGTCGACAAGGCCTAGCTCAGGCTGCGTTTCGACGAGATCGTCCGAACGCAGAAAACGTGCTCGACTCCGATAGTTTAGAGCGTCTTCGTCGAAACAGGACGCAAGGCACGTTTGATCGCCTGACCGGTCGCCGGTTTTTTCGTATGCTCCTTCAGCCGGGCGGTCGCCTCCCCGGCTGCAGCGCTGCCCGGAATCTGCCGCCCCAAGCGAGGTTGCCCGATGACCCGTGCCGAGTTCGCCGCTCTTCGCCAGGCCTGCGGGTTGAGCCAGGACGACCTTGCCCTGGAGTTCGGCCTGAGCCCGGAAGCCGTGCAGGAGATCGAGACGGGGGCCGATGGGGAGGAGGTCAACACCCTTCACGCCCTGGCGATGGAACGCGTTTCGCTCCAATGCGCCGTCTGCAAGGAAAACCCCACGGTGGCGGCCGCCTCGGTGCGCTCCGACGCGCTCGACCTCGCCTGGATGATCCGGGGCTGAACCGCGAAAGCGCCCGGCCATCGCTGGTCCGGGCGCAGCTCGCCACCGCCATGATCCTGTCGGCTCGCTCGCCTCGCTCGCGGCGGGACTGCAGCCCTTGTTTCCCGATCCGTTGACGCTCATCGCGCCGTAACTTATAAGTTACGAATGTTCGAAGTCCGCCAGACCAGGATCTTCTCCAGCTGGCTCGGGGCCTTGCGCGACACCAACGCTCAGCTGCGAATTGCGACGCGCATCCAACGGATGGAGGACGGCAATTTTGGCGACGTCAAGCCGGTCGGCGAAGGCGTCAGCGAAATGCGGATCAGCTATGGGCCGGGGTATCGGGTCTATTTCATCCAGCAGGGCAGGACGATCGTTGTCCTGCTGTGCGGCGGCGACAAGAGCAGCCAATCGGCGGATATCGCCAAGGCAAAGCGCATGGCACAGGAGGCCTGAGACATGCCCCTCGAAACGACCCGCTTCGACATCCAGGAGCATCTCAAAACCCCTGAGCAGCAGCTCGCCTATATCGAGGCCGCCCTCGATGAGGATGACCCGGCGTTTCTTGCCAAGGCTCTTGGCGAGGTCGCGAGGGCGCGCGGCATGACCCAGGTGGCGAAGGATGCGGGCGTGACGCGCGAAGCCCTGTATCGTGCGCTCAGCGAGAAGGGAGACCCTCGCCTTTCAACCCTGATGGGCGTGATGAAGGCGCTCKGGTTGAAGCTGCGGGTTGCAGCCTGAAAAGAACCGACGAGGCCGGCGCGATGCCGGCTTGCCCCGTAAACCTGTCGGGGATGGTTGTGGGCTGAAGCAGACGCCACGGCGCACCTGTAAGCAGTGGCGGCATCCTTGTTCTGCCCGAAACGGAAAGGCGCCCGGCCATCGCTGGTCCGGGCGCAGCTCGCCACCGTGAGCTACGGCATCAGCTCAAGCGCAGCCGATGCGCGATGACGTTCAGCGCGCAGCGGAAAATGCCCATGGTCGCGTGGTCGGTGATGTCGCGGTCGAGCACGCAGACCCGCATCAGGATGGCGTTGCCGTCATGGTGCAGGCCGGAATCGGCCAGCGCGTCCTGCAGCTCGCGATACTGCGAGCGGATTTTGGCGACTGTCTCGACGTCGAGTTCAGGCCCCTCGCCTGTCGTGCCCGCGACCAGCTCGGCGACCATGCTCGGCAGCTTTGGGAGGCTGTCGGTGATGTGGCGATGATAGCGCACGAAGCGGYGCGTCACCGTCTCGGCCGCCTCGAACTGGCGCCGGTCGATCATCCCGCCCAGAAACATCCGGCCAAAGGCATAGCCGGCCATCGGCGAGGCATTTCCCTTGCGGTGCGGCTGCGCCAGCGCCACCGCCATGATCTTCTCGGGGCGCTCGCCCCGCTCGGCATTCCTGATCCGGCCATTGCGGTAGCGGCCGACATCCGTGCGGGGTTTGCGTCCTGCGCGTGCCATCGTCTCGTCTTTCTCTGCTGGGGTTTGCTCTGCTGGGGTTTGGGGGCTTGGTGCGACCCGTGCGGCGACGCCCGCTGGCGGTACTTGTGTCTCGGTCATGCTGTTGGCTCGCTTGGCTGCGGGGTCGTCGGGGGAAGCCGGCTGGGCACGGTCCAGCAGCCGGTCCTGTCGGTCGGAAGCGGCCTGCCGCCCCTCGCCTGCCGCCAGGCATCCCAGGCTTCGGGATCGTCGACCGGCGAGATCCTGACGCCGGCCCCGGCATCGCTCCCGGACTGGTCCGGCGGGGTGGCAAGCGCGAGCCCGGCATTGACGCCCCATTCCGGCGCAAAACCCTGCCAGCCCCGCAAAATCATCAGATCCGCGGCGCGGTCCGGCTCGGCGGCCAGGGCAAGCTGGTTCGCCAGAAGTCTCGCCGCATGCAGCGTCAGTGGCTTCTTCAGCGTCCGGCGATGGGCGATGACGGCCTGAGCCTGCTCCTTCGAGAGCACGGCGCCGAGCGCAGCCTCGATCTCCCGGTGCTCAGGAAGCGCCCTGGCGCGCCCAGTCCCCCTGGGGGCTGGGGGTGATTGAATTAGTGATTGTGATTGTGATTGTGATTTGCATGCCTCCGGCACATGCCCCGGCACTCCTGCGGCATCTGCCGCAGCATCTGCCGCAGCTTGGACCTGCCAACGCTTGACGGCCTTGGCCCTGGCCTTCCCGCTGGCCTCGGCTGCCGCCTGCAGTTCGGCATCGATGCGCTTATGGACCCAGTCCTCGGCAAAGAGATCGGCCAGCGTGTCACGGCTCGCGCCCCATTCCGCCGGCGACATCCGGGCGATGCGGGCCAGCCGGCGGTCCTCGGTAGGGAGCCCGCCATTTTGCCAGTAATGCATGATCAGCAGGAGATAGCCGCCATGCTCGGCCGCGCTGAGATGGCCGGTATCGGCGAGATAATCGGCGACATAGAGCGGCATCCAGGCCCGGCTCATCGCGTGCCTCCACGCCCGGGCGCCCGGTTCGCCGGTTTCTTGCCCTCGGTCCGGGCAACGGGAACGCCGCCATAGCCGCGCACATCCGCGCCGCGGCGCTGATTGATGACGTGGATGGCGTGAAGCACGGTGGTGTGGTCGCGGTGGAACAGCCGCCCGATCTCGGAGAGCGACAATTCGGTCTCATCAGCCACCCGCCAGATCGCGAGCTGGCGCGCCCCGGCGATCCGGGCGACGCGCTGCTCGCCCTTGAGCGCATCGATGGCGATGCCGGTCTCGGCAGCGACGGCCGCGATGATCGCGCCGGCCTGCATCTTCCCGCGCAGCGGCGTGCTGGCATGGTGCAGACGGTATTGGTTGCGCACCACGGCCCAGGGCACGGCGCCGGGCTGCGTCCCGTCTTGCGACGCGTCGGCCTCCCGGGTTTTGGCCTCGCGGGTTTTCGCCTCGCTGGCGGCGCGGACATCGAGCCCGGGCCCTGCAGATGCACCCGCAGCCGGCACCGGCTCCTCCGGCTTTGCCGCCTGTTTCCACGGCAGGGCCTGCCTGGCGCGATAGGCCGCCAGCATCTCTTCGGCGCTGCCATACTCCCTGGCATAGCCCTTGATCGGGAGAGCGGTCATGGGTGCCCCCTGTCCAGCGGGAAGGCCAGCTGTGCCTCGCAGGCCCGGCGAAACCGGGCGATGCGGCCAGGCTGCGCACGGGTGCTGGGCACGGCGGGCTCAGGCGGCGTAGAGGGCACGCCATCGGCCGGCCAGAGATCGGGCCGCCAATGCTGGCGCGAAACGCCGGTCGCGGCCTCGAGCCGGAGCGCCATCCAGGGCGAGACCGAAGCGGCGCGCTTGGCCTTGTTGATCGCGACCTGCGAACAGCCGACGGCAGTGGCGAGCCTGGCTTCGGAACCGGCCCGGTCGATTTCACGACGCAGGAGATCGCGGGGCGTGAAGGGAGCGACTGGCGTGATGGAGACGACGGGCGTCGCTGGCGCGACTGGCGTCGCTGGCGCCACTTGAGTGGCTGTGAGGGGTGAGGTTGGGTGAGCGGCTGGGTTCATGCCGCATATTGATAACTTAAGTTATGATTAGTCAATCACAAAAGTTATCGAGACGTTCTCGATATCCTAAGTTATTGATTGCCCTATGGAACTCGGCCCGCTCATCAAGGATGCCCGCAACGCGCTTGGCTGGTCCCAGGCCGAGCTGGCGCGGCGCATCGGCGTCTCCCAGGTCGCAATCAAGAAGATCGAGGACGGCCAGACCCGGCGCTCGAAGCATCTGACCAGCGTGCTCGCCGCCGTCGGGCTGAAGCACCTGATCCTGGATGGCGCCCTGATGGCGGGCGATGACGAGCCCGAGCCCAATGCCGCGATCGCCGGCCAGCCGGAGCTTTTGAAGCCGCTCGGCGGCGCGCGCGACCTGCCCGTGATGGGCACGGCGGTCGGCGGCAGCGAGGAGGACGGCGATTTCCGGCTGAACGGCGATGTGCTGGAGCGCACGACGCGGCCGCCGGCGCTGGCCGGGCGCAAGCGCGCCTTCGCGGTCAACCTGATCACGAACAGCATGTACCCGCTCTACCGCGCGGGAAAGAAGATCTATGCCGACGAGGACGGCCGCCGCCCCGAGATCGGCGACGAGGTTTTGCTCGAGCTCTATTCCGACGAGGATGGCGAGCCCGGCCCGGTCTACGTGAAGACCCTGGTCTCACGCGGCGCAAAGACGATCGTCGTCTCCCAATACAACCCGCCGAAGGAACTCCGCTTCGACGCCATGCGGGTGAAGCAGATGCTGCGGATCATTCCCTATGACGAGCTGCTGGGGGTTTAGGTTCGGGTGGCCCTGCAGCCGGAGCGACGTGGCTTCCTGCTCCTGGCCTTTGCCGTTGGACTGTTCCCGATCGCGCAACAAGCGGCCCCATGCAAGACCCGGAAGCAGACGTTGCCAAAGGTCTCGCCTGACTTCGGTTCCCGCCCCAAAGCGAAACTAAACCTGTTGCGCTGACAGCCATTCAAGCGTGTCTTCCGCACTCTTTTCGGGCCTGGTTACCGGATGCAAGACGTGTTCGATCGCTCCGTCCTTGACGACCAAGGTCAACCGCTCAATGAGGCGCATTCCGTCCGCGACGAAAGTTGGAAGCGACAGCGCATCCGTCAACTGGAAGTCCTCATCGCTCAGCACTTCAAAGGGTAGGTGCAGACGTGTCGCCATCTCTTGCTGATAGGAGGTTGCTTGGGTGCTGAGACCGAACACGGTCGCTCCAACGCGAGCCATATCGTCATGATGGTCACGAAATGCGCAGGCCTGCGGGGTACAGCCTCGAGCGCCGGGAATGACATCCCAGCCAGTAGGCGCAGGCTTCCCCGGGTCACTCGTCCGAGGGTAACAATAGATCACCGTGCGTCCTCCAGGCAGTGACGCCAGATCGACCTTTCGCCCCGTTGTTGAACGCAGAGCGACCGCGGGCATCCGAATGCCGACCAGACGAGAGCTTAGGGACATTGATTGCCTTGGTCAGATTTTGATCCTGKCCGATTCCATCGCATGCCGGATGTCCGATTCCCACCGAGACATAGGCGGCGCGTCATCGCTATTTCCGGAGTCGACCCAAGTGAGACATTAGCCGATCAATGTCCGGCGACCGGAGTTGGCCACATTTTGACTCTTGCAAAAGTCCAGTCAGGAAGTCTGGCTGTCGATGCCGCTTAACGGTCGACGGAGGCCGAGCGCCGACCGCGGCCCCTGGCGGCCCCCGACGATGCTGTCCGGGAATCAAGTAGCCTGAGCAGATCCTTGGTTAGCGGCACCCGCAGCGCTATTAGGCAGCGCTCTTCATCGCCGCGGTTCCTTGATCACGTCAGGGTGCTCCCTTTCCCATACGCCGATCGCGTTTTTGAGCGCTACTGACTCGCGGTAACTGCTCCCGTCCTGCACCGAGAGCGTTTTGATGCGCCGCTTTGCGAGTTCGTAGTCTTCAACGGTCTCGATCGTGAAAGTCGGCGCGTCCGACCGGCACGACTCCGGAGTGTGTTTGATCGTGGTTTTCATGGGCCACCTCTGCGGTTTGAAATGCTGACGATCGGCAACGAATTGCCAATCTTGCTACAGGGGTGACTGCTCGGCGCTGCGTCAGATCAAGCAGTGCCCCCGAAGGGCCGGCCGCGGCATGGCGGATGATGCCTGCCACTCATGGATGGTCCAATGCGTCCTGCGCCAAGCCAAGCCGCGCATACCCTTTAACGATCAGATCATATTTCACCGACGAAACGGCCAGACTACGAGCCCAGTCGACCACATCATTCCAGGGATCAACGACCTTCCCCGTCGCCGAAAGAAAGGTGATGACTGTGGCGATCTCTGTCTGCCCGCGAACGACAAGAACGCTCCCTAGCCCAAGAATTACTAGATTTCCTATGCTATTTGTAAGATTCATAAAGAAATTCATTGAGAATTTCAGTGCAAAAATACCCATGTTGAGATGGAATATTATATTCAGATCGTCTTTTCTCGGGATCAGTTCGTCTGCCTTGCTTATGGTAAGAATATCCATTCCCACTTTTCGTAGAAGCACTATCCGACCTTCGACCCTCGCATTGATCGCACGTTGTATCAGCGGCACAATGAGGATCTGTGGCGCGAGAATGGCCGCGCTGACCATGGCCAGTCGTGGTTCCAGAATTGCAAGATAGGTGAATACGCTAATCAGGAATCCAATTTCCACGACCGGCGTGCTTACGCTGGAGCCGACGAATAGGCCGACGTCATCACTTTCCGCTATTATTATAGACAGCCCGATAGCGTCGCTGCCGCCTTGCCGAGCCTCGGCGGACCGATTTGCAAGTCGAGCCTCGATCGCAACGCGAAGGGCACGGGCGGCGCTTTCTCCAATCCAGGCCCGATAGAGGTTCATGAGGAGCTTCAGGAGGCCGAAGCAAACTGTAATGGCGGCTTGAGCGGCGATGAGTAGTAGAATCAACCTGATCGGTCCGCCCTTGACGGCGGTATCAATCACTCTCCTCTGGAGCTCGATCGGCGCGGTATTCAACAGAAATACCGCAACAGAGATTAGCGATACCCACAATTGATGCCAGCCGCCAATTCTAAATACGAATTTGAACAGAGAATTAGGCAATAACTCAACGGAATCTGAGATAATGCCCGAAGATAATGGCCGACTAAACATGGCTTTCTRCCAAATCGAGAGCGAAGGAGGGGGCGACCGTCATTCCATCGAATTTAACCTTGTCGAATCCTACTTTCCGCCTTGCGGGGCAATTGTTTTGCCAAGACCGTTCATCACTGCGCTGCGCTTTCGGCGGCTCGGACCATTTATAGCTAAGCAGGGAACTATTTTTTTGACCTGCATCAAACCAAACGAATGCGGTCAGCTTTTCGAACCGGCGAAACCAGCGGCGAAGGCTGCTTCACCAGAGAACTTGGATTCAGGGCGTCGTAGACGCAAAAGACTTTTATCATCCATTTCTAAACGGCGGAATCGATAACGCGGCATCTGGCCATGCCACTCGTAATCCCGGTTAATCCCGCTTACGCTCTGCCGTTGCCATATGACCCTTCGCTTCACTCCGGGCATGGAGCAAAACTACCCGAATGTCGGCTTCCTGGCGATAAGCCGAGGTCTGCTTCCCATCCATCTCGGTCGTTGCGCTCGCATCGCAGCGCCCCGTCGACCTCGCGCCAGTTACGGACGCCGGATGACCACCCGGAAGCGGACGCTCGCCGCTCCATGCTGAGCCCGCACGGTTCGGGCCATCTCCTATTTCCTGGGAACGCGCGGCCTGAGCCGACACCAGCCACTGCGCAAACGCCAGGTCGACCAAGGAGGCTGGCAGAGCCGCGATGCCATTTCGACGTCCCACCTTGCCTTCGTTCTCATGGCGTGGCCGTGGCTCGGGCCTGGCTTGCGCCGCCGAGGAGCGGCCGCTCGGCTGGTCAGCCTGTCGCCATCAGCCCGCGGTCGTGGATCGCGGCCGCAACGGCGGAGCGATCCGGTCGCCTCGCCAGGCTGGCGGCCCTCCGAGCGCCACTCAATCTGCCAGCATGCAATCCGCCAGGCTGTAGCAGTGGCTTGCCTGGTAGGCGTTCCGCCCTCGGTTCATATGCGTCAGATTGAAGGTTCGAATGGCAGCCAGGACGCGGCGCGCCGCAAGGAAACTGCGGATCGAGGCGGAGCCCCGCACATTGATGCCAAAGATGTCTGCGCCACGCGGGAAGAAATAGCTGACATCCTCTGGCGTCGTGACGCAGCGCTCGAGAAAGAGTTCGTCCACCTGGCCCTGTGCAGGAGATTGGTCCGTGGCGAAATCCGAAAGATGCACCAAAAACCGCGCACGGATGCCCTCCCCGTCCGCATAGAGGGTGAAAAACTCCATCCAGCTCGCATTGACGCGGACGAGCGGCTTGTCGGATGTCGACGGCAGACAAGACACCGACCAGTAGCAACGCTCGGTCCTGCGCGGGATGGGGATGCAGTTCTGGCCGTAGAGCCTGAGAATCTCCAGGGCGTCCTGTGCCTGCGGGCGACGCAGCAGCTTTTGAAATCGCGTGACGTACTTGAACCGCAGCTCGAGGGAATCCGAGCGCTCGTCAGCGTCGCGCAAGTCGGTCTTGCCCTCGATCCAATCGCGCTGCTCCTCGAGATCCAGAAACTGGCGCAGACCCGTGGTGCCGCGGCGAGGAGTCGTGCTCACGTCAGGTGCCATCTGAGTTCCATCTGTGCCGGTATTGCAGGGGATTTTGCCAGATCATGGATCAGGCTCCGGACAATCCATGACCGTAGCTGACGTCAGCACTAATCCCGAGGGGGCCTGTTGCCGATCGCGCGGCTTCCTGATTGCGCCCAACCATGCGGTTCGCCCCCTTCGCGAGCCGTGGTGAGCGAGTGGCAGCTCCGCCCGATCGACGCCGGCCGTCGACAGGGGCGCGATTGAGCGCTACGTCAGCAGGAAGACGTGGTTGGGAATTGAGATGCGCGKAGCTGGGATAAGCTTGGCAGGCACGCTCATTCTGCTGTTTGCCCGCTTCCTCACCGCGGTCCGCGGACAATGGCACGGCGTGGCGCCGAGCGACCAGCAGCGGATCTACTTCGCCAACCACGCGAGCCATGGCGATTTCGTGCTGATCTGGACGGTGCTGCCGCGCCGCCTGCGCCTGGCGAGCCGGCCGGTCGCCGGGAGCGACTACTGGCTGAAAAGCCGTCTTCGGCGCTTCATCGGCTGCGATGTCTTCAACGCCGTCCTGATCGACCGCGAGCGTCCGAGCCGGACGAACGACCCGATCAGCCAGATGACGGATGCGCTCGATGCCGGCTCCTCCCTGATCGTCTTCCCGGAAGGCACGCGCAACAGCACCCCTGCCCCGCTCCTGCCCTTCAAGAGCGGGCTCTTCCACCTGGCGCGCGCCCGGCCGGAGATCGTCCTCGTGCCGGTATGGATCGACAATCTCAACCGCGTCATGCCGAAGGGCGAGTTCGTGCCGATACCCCTGATCTGCACGGTCACCTTCGGGGCCGCGCTCCAGATCGCCCAGGGCGAGACCAAAAGGGATTTTTTGGCGCGGGCGGAAGCGGCCCTGCTCGCCCTCTCGCCAAAGGCCGGCGCGCCATGACGATGCCGCATCCCGATCTCGTGGCGGTGCTCGCCGGCCTGCTCTGCGTGCTCATCGTCGCCTCTGCGATCGGCTACGTGCTTGAGCGCAGGCTGTCGCCTGATGGCTCGCATGCCGTGATCGAGAACCTGAACCACCGGATCCGTGCCTGGTGGGTCATGATCGTGCTGATGGGGCTGGCGCTGATCGGCGGCAAGGCCGGCGTGACCTTGCTCTTCGCCTTCTGTTCCTTCGCGGCCTTCCGTGAATTCATCACGCTGACCACGACGCACCGCGCCGACCACTGGGCGCTGGCGGTAGCCTTCTTCGTCGTGCTGCCGCTGCAATATTATCTCATCTGGATGGACTGGTACGGCCTCTTCTCGATCCTGATCCCGGTCTACGCCTTCCTGCTGATGCCGATCATCGCCGCGCTGCGTGGCGATACGGACGACTTTCTCGTGCGCATCGCCGAAGTGCAGTGGGCGCTGATGATCTGCGTCTTCTGCACGTCGCATGTGCCGGCGCTGCTGAGCCTCGACATTCCCGGCTTCGAGGAGCGCAACGTGCTCCTGATCGCCTATCTCGTCATCGTCGTGCAGATGAGCGATGTCCTGCAATATGTCTGGGGCAAGCTTCTCGGCCGCACCAGGATCGCGCCGAACCTGTCGCCTTCGAAGACGGTCGAGGGTTTCATTGGCGGCGGGCTGAGCGCGGTGGCCGTGGGGGCGGCCCTGTCCTGGATGACACCGTTCACGCTGCTCMAGGCGGCCTTCCTGTCGCTCGTCATCGTCCTGATGGGCTTCTTCGGCGGGCTCGTGATGTCGGYGATCAAGCGCGATCGCGGCGTCAAGGATTGGGGCCACCTGATCGCCGGCCATGGCGGGTTCATCGACCGGCTCGATTCCGTGGTGTTCTCGGCGCCGATCTTCTTTCACCTGGTCCGCTGGGGGTGGTCGACCACATGACACTTCCCGTCACCAGCCTGATGCGAAGCAGCCTCGTGCACATCGCCTTCGCCTTTGTCGCGATGGGGAGCTGGGCGGCATTCGCCAACCGCGCCCATCCGATGCCGGCGCCGCTCCAGGCCGGGTTGATCCAGGGCGCGCTGTCGGCGCTCATCACGCTGCTCCTGAAACGCGGCATCGAGGAACTGGCCAGGCGCTTCTCCGGCCTCGCGGCCCTCCTGGCTCCGCCCCTGATCGCCGGGCTTGTCTCCGCGAGCCTGCTCACCGTGATCCATACGCTTGGTGGCACGCCGGAAATCGCCAGGACGATCGCGGTGCCGTGGACCGTCGCGACCAGCTATGCGGCGCTCTACAATTTCTCGCTCTGGCGCAGCAGGAGGGCCTGAACCGTGGCAGAGGACGGTAATCGACGCCCGCTCGCGAGCCGGGATGCGGGCTGGGCCCGCTCGATCGCGCGCAGGCTGAGCGCGKCCGCGATCACGCCGAACCAGATCTCGATGGCGAGCATGGCGATGGCGGCCTTTGCCGGCGCCGGCTTCTGGCTTGCGGRCCTGGCGGATGCCGGGCTGCGCGCCGCCCTGCTCCTGGCGGCTGCCCTGTTCTGCCAGCTCAGGCTGCTCTGCAACCTCTTCGACGGCATGGTGGCGATCGAAGGCGGCAAGCAGGCCCCCGACGGACCGTTCTGGAACGAGTTCCCGGATCGCGTCGCCGATATCCTCATTCTCGTCGGCGCCGGCTACGGGGCCGGGATCCCGGCCCTGGGCTGGGCGGCGGCCGCCCTCGCGGTGCTCACCGCCTACACGCGCGAGCTCGGTCGCGCCTGCGGGCTGCCGGCCGATTTCTCGGGCCCGATGGCCAAGCAGCACCGCATGGCGGTGATCACCGCAGCGGCCGTCTTGTCCCTCCTGGAGCCGCTTTGGCGCGGCCATAACGAGGTCCTGGTCTTCGCTCTCTGGCTCATCGCGGCTGGCGCTGCCGTGACCACGCTGCGGCGGGCCGCAAATGTGGTCCGGGCCTTGCGCGCGCGCTGAGCGAGCTCACGATCTCGCTCGACGCCGTCCCCCGACATTCCCCGACGACCGAAGCGGGACGATACCGGCTGGCAAGGCCCACAGGTGCATCGTCTCAATTACAATAGAGGTGACTTCAGTCGCCGGGCCGCCCGCAGCTATTTCGGAAGCAGCGGGCACTTGCTCTGGGAGAGCGGCCAGACGGTTTCTTCCGGCGCAATCGTTCGCACGATCTCGAAATAATCCCACGGCCCCTTGGAATCCGCCGGCTTCTTGACACGGGCGAGATACATCTCGCGCAGCACGCGGCCATCTGCGCGGATCGTCGCCCCCTTCGTGAAAGCGTCGTTGATCGGCATCGCCTTCATCGCGGCGGCAACCTTGTCGGGATCGTCGGTGCCGGCCTCGTTGATGGCCTTGAGGTAATGCCGGACGGAGCCGTAGACGCCGGCATGCAGCATCGAGGGCATCATCCCGGTCCGCTCCATGAACTGCTTCGACCAGGCGCGCGAGGCGTCATCGATGTCCCAGTAGGACGCCGTGGTCAGATACGTGCCCTGCGTCGCCTTCAGCCCCAGGCTGTGTACGTCCTGCAGGAAAAAGATCAATGCCGCGAGAGACTGGCCTTGCTCGGCCAGACCGAACTCGCCGGCCTGCTTGATGGCATTGACCGTGTCGTTGCCGGCGTTGGCGATGCCGATCACCTTCGCGCCGGAGGCCTGGGCCCGGAGCAGGAACGAGGAGAAATCGGCATTGTTCAGGGGATGACGAACCGCGCCGAGTACCTTGCCGCCATTGGCCTCGACCACGTCGGTCGCGTCCTTCTGCAGCTGATGACCGAAGGCGTAGTCGGAGGCCAGCATGAACCAGGTGTTGCCCCCGGCCTTGACGACCGCCGACGCAGTGCCGCGCGAGACGGCATAGGTGTCATAGGTCCAGTGGAATCCGTAAGGCGAGCACTGCTCGTTGGTCAGCGCCGTCGTCCCGGCACCCGAATACATCACGATGCGCTTCTTCTCCCGTGCCAGCGATTGCACCGCCAGCGCCACCGCCGAGTTCGGCACGTCGACGATCGCATCGACCTTGTCGATGTCGAACCACTGCCGCGCGACCGTGGTGCCGACATCCGCTTTGTGCTGATGGTCGGCCGTGACGATCTGGATCGGCTTGCCGAGCACGGTTCCGCCGAACTCCTTGACCGCCATCTCGGCCGCGACGACCGAGCCTTTGCCGGTGATATCGGCCGTCACTCCGGCCATGTCGGTCAGGACGCCGATCTTGACGACATCGTCGCTCACCTGCGCCTCGGCGGCGGTCGTGCAGGCGAATGCGGTCAGGGCTCCGGCCAGTAGCAGCGTCTTCATGAGTGTCCTCCCAGGACTGGTCCGCTTGCTGCGGTTCGCTTGAAACAGGGGGTCAGAGTTCCCGGCCGGCCAGCCAGAGGAGCAGCCGGTCCGCGATGGCGTCGCTGTTGTCTTCGATCATCGGCATGTGGCCGTTGCCGGAGGTGCCCTCGTCCGGCAGCCACAGGAACTCCGCCCCCAGATAGCGGGCGGTCGCCTCGTCTATCGCGCGCGGATGGCGTGGATCGTGATCACCGGTGACGATCAGGATCGGCGTCCGAGCCAGCGCGGCCGGGTCCGCGATCTGCAAGCCGCGCCCGCCGATGTTGAAGCGCTCGTTGAACAGCCGCGCGCTCTCCGGGACAATCGAGAGCCGATACTGCTCGAAGGCCTGACGCGGAAAGCGCGGAGCGTTGGCCCAGAAGCTCCGCATGAACGCCTCGCCGACCACGACCGGCCTGTCCTCGGGCAGCATCACAGGGCAGCCCAGGCTGACATCGTCCCTGAGCTTCGCAATCGCTTCCGGGTCGTCGGGCAGCACGGGGAGGATGTTGGCCGGCGCGCCCGGCGCAACGCCGATCACGGCGGCGACCGCGCCAGGGGCCCGCTCCGCGATCCACCACGCCATCGGCCCGCTGGCGGAGTGGACCAGGAGGACGGCCGGCCCGACCATCTCCACAAGGGCGAGAATGGATTGCGCGATCTCGCGGGTCGACAGGGTCGCCAGATTCCCGCACGCCGGCGAGCGGCCGTGGCCGGGCCAGTCCACCACGAAAACGTCGCGCCCCGCTGCCGCGAAGCGGGTCGCCCAGCCCTGGCGCCCGTCCGGCGTCGCGAGATAGCACTGGCCGGTGTGACAGCCGCCATGGACCATGACGACGGGCAAGCGCCTGGGCCCGGCTATCGCGGCGATATGGTCGACATAGATCGGCAGCGATCCGGTTGCAGCGAAGAATGCTCGCCCGAACGACACGCCTGTCGCGGCGGGGCGAGCGCTGGCGGGAACCGGGATATCCATGCGATCCTCCCCGGGGACTGGGCGGCATCGCCAAGTCCTCTCATTGCCCGGAATGCTACGACTGCGATGTCATGACAGCAACAAAAAAGTCTCATATGAGACGAAATTCAGAAGCGACGGACCTGGAAGCGACGGACCTGGACGTGGCCGGGGTGGGTCGCGAAGAGGGCCTGCGCGCGATGCTCGGAGGCACCGAGATACCAACGGCCTACAGGATCGGTTACATCCTGAACTTCTACCGCGAGCCGTCATTCCGGCGGATCGAGGCCGAATTCGGCCTGACGCGCCCCGAGATCGTGATCCTGCTGGCGCTGCATTCCCGCGAAGGCATCACCGCTGCCGAGTTCTGCGAATTCTCGGGTCATCTCAAGGCGGGCGTCAGCCGTGCGGCCATCGCGCTGGAGAAGAAGGGGCTGATCCGACGGCTGACCGATGAAGCCGACAGCCGACGTCAGCGGCTCTTCCTGACCGATCCCGGCCGAGCCCTGTATCAGCGCTACATTCCGGCGTTGAAACTTCGCGAGGCGGCGATGCTGTCCTGCCTGTCCAAACCAGAACGAAGACAACTTGATCAGCTGCTCGACAAGCTCGCCGCCCATGTGCCGGACTGGGGTTCGCTTTCGGAGCTATAGCGTCTCCCGTTACCGCCAGCTTTTGCGGGTCGGACAAGCGGCGCTGGCAGCCTATGTACTGGCCCTCATGTATATAGCCGGCGCCACCTGGTTTCGATCAAGGCCCGGCCGTCATCGTTCCGCGTCGAGGGGGAGGCAGGATGAAACTCTATACCTATTGGCGGTCCACCTCGTCATACCGCGTTCGCATTGCGCTCGCGCTCAAGGGGCTCGAAGTCACGCCGCGCTTCGTTCATCTCGTCCGGAACGGCGGAGAGCAACATGGCGCGAGCTATCGCGCGCTCAACCCGCAAGGCCGGTTGCCGGCACTGGAACTCGACGACGGCACCATCCTGACCCAATCGCCCGCCATCATCGAATATCTCGAGGAGACCTGTCCGGCTCCGGCGCTCCTCCCGCGCGACCCGGTCTTGCGTGCGAAGGTCCGGGCCGTCGCAGCGATCATCGGCTGTGACATTCATCCCCTCCACAACGTCGCGCCGCTGTCCTATCTCAGGCAGAATCTTGGGCAGGCCGAACCGGAGGTTGCGGCCTGGATCGCCACCTGGATCGGACAGGGGCTCGGCGCCGTCGAGGCGCTGATTGGCGACGAGGGTTATTGCTTCGGCCCCCTGCCCGGCCTGGCGGATATCTACCTGCTGCCCCAGCTCTACGCAGCGCGGCGTTTCCAGGTGCCGATCGACCATTGCACGCGCATCCTGCGGGTCGAGCGATTGTGCAACGAGCACCCTGCCTTCAGGAGTGCCCACCCGTCGATGCAGGGCGATGCCGAGTAGCTGGCCCGACATATCGTCAAGGCGCCAGTTCCGCCCTGCGCCAGATGCGGAGGATGCGCTCAGGGATACAAACGGAAACACTCCAGCAACATCCGTTCGGCACTGGGGCCACAAACGCGACCTATCCGGCAGGCTCACGCAACGTCGGAGCGCCTATGCCGGATATCCCTTCACCCTTGCGGCCGGGCTCGTCGCTGAGGCGCGCCCTGGGGGTCCTCGCCGCAGCAGCCATGTGGATCAGCGTGGTGCTCTTGCGCATCTTCGGGGCCGACACCGCCGACACTGCCTCGGCCTGCAGCCGCATGGTCTATCGCGATCCGGTGACGGGGCGGGAGCAAGCCATCGGAGCCGTCCGGATCGCTGCGGACGGCACGATCCGATGCCGCGATCTCGCCTATCGGCCTTAGATCATCGGTCCGGATATCGTATCCGGTCCGATGATCTAACCAACTGTGATTGCATCGGCTTTGCCCCGAAAACCGCAATCCACTTTTCCGGCCGATGCTTCGGCCCTGCCGATGCTTTAGCCATGATGACGGCTGCAGGGGACCTAAGCCTCCGATATGCTCACATCGCTTGAAACCTGGAAACCTGACGTGAGCGCATCGGCGCATATCCTGATCGTCGAGGACGATCGCGAGATCAGCACGCTGGTCGCGCGCTATCTCGCGCAGAACGACATGCGGACCTCCACCGCGCGCGACGGGCGCGAGATGGACCGGATTCTGCGGGACGGCCGGTTTGACCTCATCGTGCTCGATCTCAATCTCCCCGGCGAGGACGGGTTCTCGATCTGCCGGCGGCTGGGCCTGACGATGCAGCTGCCGATCATCATGCTCACCGCCCGCAGCGAGGATATCGACAGGATCATCGGCCTCGAAATGGGGGCCGACGATTATCTCGGCAAACCGTTCAACCCGCGCGAGCTCCTGGCCCGCATCCGGGCGGTGCTGCGGCGACGGGGCAGCGGACAGGCCGATCCGGACGAGCTTCCCGGCTCCTTTTCCTTCGCGGGCTGGACGCTGAATGCCAATAACCGCGAGTTGACCAATCCCGACAATGTCCGTGTCACTATCACCGGCGCCGAGTTCGATCTGCTGCGGGTGTTGTGCGAGCGGCCCGGGCGCGTGCTCGCGCGCGATGCGCTGCTCGATCTGACGCAGGGACGCGCCGCCACACCGTTCGAGCGCAGCATCGATATCCTGATCAGCCGGCTGCGCCAGAAGATCGAGCGCGAGCCGCGCGAGCCCGAACTGATCAAGACGATCCGCTCGGGCGGATATCTCTTCACGCCCGCCGTCGCCCGGCAATGATCCACCCGTTTCGCCTGCCCGCACGGATCGGCAGCCAGATCGCGCTGCTCGTGATCGGCGTCATCGGCCTGCTCTATCTCGTGCTCTCCGTCGCCCTGGTCTGGCAGGCGCCCCGCGGCAGACCAGGCCCGCCAGCCTATGAGAGCGTGGCGACGATCGCGAAGCTGGTGGCCCGGACGCAGCCTGAGCTGCGCCAGATGGTCGTCGAGACCGCGAACACGGCAGATCGGCGCTACCGGTTCACGCTATCGGCCAAGGACCCCGCCCCCTTGCCAGCGCAGCCGCATCCTTTCGCCGCGGAGGGCATGGCGCAGCGCCTGGGCGAGGGTTTTGCGGTGCAGCCGAACCCGGTGCCTGACGGGGACAGGCCGCCGCAAGGCTATGCGATCCGGCTTCCCGACGGCACGGGCCTCGATGTCGAGATCGCGCCCGGTGGAATGGGGACACCGCCACCGCGCCCCATCTCCATTCTGGTGGTCGCCACGATCATCGTGCTCGGGCTCAATATCGGCGCGCTGACGCTCTGGGCCTCGCGCGGCATCACGGCGCCGCTCGCGCGCTTCGCCTCGGCTGCCGAGGAGTTTTCGATCGACCGCGATCCCTCGCCGCTGCCCGAGGAGGGCCCCCTCGAAGTCCGCACCGCCGCGCGCGCCCTCAACCGCTTGAGGGACCGTATCCATGCGCTGTTTGCCGACCGCACGCGCATGCTGGCGGCGATCAGCCACGACCTCAGGACGCCGATCACGCGCATGCGCCTGCGCGTCGAGTTCATCGAGGACGCTGTCCTGCGCGCTCAGTTCACCCGCGATCTGGAGCATATGGGCACCATGGTGCAGGGCGCGCTGTCCTATCTGCGCGATGTCGACCGGCGCCAGAAGCGCGGTGCTGTCGACCTTTCGAGCCTGCTCCAGACCGTCGCGGACGAGTTCAGCGATATCGGCACATCGACGCGCTACGAGGGGCCGCGACGGCTCGTCGCGACAGGCGATGCCCAGCAGCTGGAGCGCGCCGTGACCAATCTCGTCGAGAACGCGGTGCGCCATGGCACGCAGGTGATCATCCGCCTTCGCAACGAACCCGATGCCCTCCTGATCGAGGTGGCCGACGATGGCCCCGGTATTCCGGAAGCCGATCGCTTGCGCCTGCTCGAACCCTTCATGCGCGGCGACGAGGCACGCGGGCGGATCGATTCAGAAGGCTTTGGCCTCGGCCTCGCCATCACCCGGTCGATCGCGGCCGCCCATGATGGCGAGCTGAGCCTGCACGACAACCAGCCGCGCGGCCTCTTGGCCCGGATCAGCCTGCCGCGCCTGGCCGCTGCGGCTCCTGAGAGCGCCTGAGCGCTTACACCTTTGCCCGGCCGTGCCGCGACAGTCGCGTGGACCCGAACGGGACAGTCATGGCTGCATGTCCCCGCCCCCGCCATCGCTTGAGCGCAGCGCGACGTGCCGCTTCATGAGCGTTGCTCGAGCGGCCACACCTCAACGACGCCATGGGCCACGGCGCAGGGCGTTCGTGAAACCATAGCGATGGCCTCGGCCAGATCGGCGGCTTCGATGATGGCAAAGCCCGCCACCGGCAATGACGACGTCATGAATGGGCCATTGGCCGTTTCAACCTGGGCAGCGTCGGGATTGCGCACCTGCACGGGAACGCCCGCGATACCCATCAACACTCCGTCTTTCTGCAACGCCGCATCATGGGCGTGGGCTGCGTCTCGAACGGCTACCGGGGTACGGTCGTAGCCCTCACGGTCTCCATACCCGATCGTCACGAATGTCGGCACGGGTCGCCTCCTCCAACTGGCCAAAGCATCGGCCGCAAGAGCGGATTGCGGCTTTCGGGGCAAAGCCGATGCAAACGCAAAGGTTGGATCACCGGACGCGATAGGATGTCCGGTCCAATGGTCTAGCGGAGCTTGGCGATCCCGATGCCATCCTGTTTCGCGCGGTCCTTGATGGATTCCTCACTGCGGGTCATCGCCTTCGAAATCGCTTTCAAGGCCATGCCCTTCCTGGCGAGCAGCTTCAGCTTCTCCAGTTCCTCATGGGTCCAGGGTTGGCGATGCCGTTCAAATCTCTCGGCCACGATCTGCTCCTGCTTCGCCGGGACATCTCCCGCATTCGCGTCCACTATAGCAGTGATGGCGACTATAGCAGTGATGGCGACGAATTTGGCCCCACGTGTCGATGGAAGCCGAGCCCATCCGGCCGCTCGGCGCCAGAACCTGGGTCTCCGCCCGAAAGCAGACCTCTGCTCCGCCGCCGCGTCACGAGCACGCCGGCACACTGTATGGCTGCGCGGGCAGCTAGACGCATGGGGTTCTGCAATGGCTGCTCTTCTGGGAGGCGTGATAGCTGAGGGTTCGTCCGTCCTCGTTGCTGAATCGCGGCGGGGCGCGACAATGCCGCAAGGTCAGAAAGCAGGTGCATCACGATCTTAAATCGCTAAACTGCACGGGTTGCGTCGCGGGCTAATGGCGACGGCCTATGCCTACCGTGAGAGCCTATGATCTCCTGCCTACAGCGCGCCACGCGCGGGACGACATCCTTCACTGCCCCTTCCGTGCTCGCAACCGGCGTCATAGCCGCGGGGCTGTGGCATAAAATGATGCCTTCGAGGAGCCGTGACGTCGCCGCCAATACGCTATCGCGTTGGCGGGGTGCGCTGGTGGACACAACGATGGTGAGCGGTCTGGCGCTCGCCGTCGCTGCAACGCCTGTGATGGCCCCCGGCACGGCGCATGCGGCGGACTGGCTGGGCAGCAGCGGGGACTTCAACCTCGATTCGAACTGGGCCGGCGGTACCGTGCCGACGGATACGGCGACCTTCACGAACAGCCCGACGGCAGAGCGAAATGTCACCGCGTCCGGCGGTACACTCACGCTGCTCGAGTACAACAACAACGCCCTCGCCTACACGCTGTCGACAGCCCCCGGCTCGGCTCTGTATATCACCAACATCACCAATAATTCGACCTCCGAGCAGACGCTGTTTGCAGGAGCAGCGGGCGGGTTCGGCATCTCTGGCACGATTACCGGCGCGATGGCACTTACTGCTGGACCAGGCTCCGGCTCGATACAGTTCTTCGCCGGGAGTTCGGCTGCGGGCTCGCGATTTATCGGCCAGGGCGGACTACTGAATTTGGCCATGGGCGCCGGTGATACGCTGTCGATCGGTTCGATCGAAGGCACCGGGATCATACGAGCCGGGGGGGGGGCACAAACTCTGTCGGTTGGCGGCCTAAATTCGGACACCGCCTATGCCGGCGTGATCCAGGATCCAGTCAGCCTCACCAAGGTCGGCACCGGCGGCCTGACCCTGTCCGGTGCGAACATCTATACGGGTTTGACGACAGTTTCGGCGGGCACGCTCACGGTCTCCAACGCCAGTGGCCTCGGCGCGGTTTCCAGCGGAACGACGGTCGACTCGGGTGCGACGCTCGCCTTGACGGGCGGTATCACCGTCGGCGCCGAGGCTCTGACGCTGTCGGGGACTGGCGTGTCGGGGGGCGGCGCTCTCACCAGCTTGAATTCTGGCGCGAACACCTTCCAGGGCGCGATCTCCCTTGCGGCATCCAGCAGCATCAATGTCCAGAACCTGAGCTCGCTGAATCTTTCGGGCGGCATCACTGGATCCAACACGGATCTGACGCTTGGCGGCTCCAGCAACAATGGCGGCACCATCCGTGGCGTGATCGCCATCGGCTCCGGCTCGATCACGAAGTCCGGCTCCCAATGGACCCTGGCAGGCGCCAACACCTATTCCGGCCTCACTACCGTGAATTCGGGCAGCCTGTTCGTGACAAACAGTCTCGGTCTCGGCTCGACGGCGAACGGAACGGTGGTGGCATCGGGCGCGTCCCTTATACTCGGCGGCAGCGTCAACATCGTCGGGGAGGCGCTCACGCTCTCGGGCAGCGGCACAGGTGGTTTCGGCGCCCTGCAAGCGGGCGGTGGTACGAACACCTATGGCGGAGACATCACTCTCGCCGCGGACAGCCAGATCAACGCCGGCCTTTTGACCTTTCCAAGTACGTTGACCGTCTCCGGCGGCATTACCGGCTCGGGCCAAAACCTGACCCTCGCCGGCCCCGGGACAGGGACCGCATCCGGGGTGATCGCTACGGGGACAGGCGGGCTGACGAAGATAGATGCAGGCACCTGGACGCTCACCGGCGCCAACACCTATACCGGCGCAACCACGATCAACGGGGGCACGCTGATCGTGAACGGCTCGCTGGCTTCGTCCAGCGTGAGCGTCGGCAGCGGCACGACGCTTGGCGGTTCGGGTTCGATCGCGGGAGCGGTGACGGTCGCCTCCGGCGGAACGCTGTCGGCCGGCAACAGCCCGGGCACGCTCACGGTAGGATCGCTGGCGCTGAATGCCGGCTCGAACACCGTGTTCGAACTCGGCACCCCTGGAGTCGCGGGCGGCGCGACCAACGACCACATCATCATCAACGGCAGCGGGGCGGCCGGCAACCTGACGCTCGGCGGCACGCTCACGGCCAATGTCGCTTCGGCCGGCTATTATCGCCTGTTCGACGTCACCGGCGGCGGCACGATCAGCGGCAGCTTCTCTTCGCTTGCCCTGACCGCGCCCAGCGTCGCGGGCGCGACCGGGACGGTCTACAGCATGCCTGCCGGCCTGCCGCCGCAAGTCAATCTTGCCGTGCTCGGGGCCGGCCAGATCCTGCAGTTCTGGGACGGCGCCGACCAGACCGGCAACGGTGCCGTCGATGGCGGCACGGGCACCTGGAACGGCGGCAACACCAACTGGGCGGTGGCGCCGGGCGAGGTGGGCTTCAATGCCCCGTGGCTGAGCTCGGTCGGCGTGTTCCAGGGCATAGCCGGCACGGTGACGGTGTCCGGCACGCAAAACTTCGACACGCTGCAGTTCACCAGCGACGGCTATCTGCTGACCGGAGGTTCTCTCGGCCTCGGCGTCGCCGGTGGCGGCACGATCAACACGGCAGCCGGCGTCACCGCTTCGATCGGCTCGGCCATCATCGATGGCGTCGGGACCAGCCTGACCAAGGCCGGTGCCGGCACGCTGGCGCTGTCCGGCGCCAACAGCTATTCCGGCGGCACGCTGCTCAACGCCGGCACCCTCGCCGTCGGATCGGCGAGCGCGCTCGGCACAGGYACGCTGCAGATGGCGAGCGGGACGACGCTTCGTGCCAACGCCCCTGCTCTCACGCTGGCCAACGCCGTGGCGTTGTCGAGCGGCACCGCCTTCGTCGATACCGGTTCGTTGGATTTTGGCCTGGCCGGCGTCATCAGCGGCGGGGGCACGCTCTCCAAGACGGGCGCCGGGGTCCTGACGCTGTCGGGGACCAACACCTACTCCGGCGCCACCTGGATCCAGCAAGGCACGCTACGGATGGGCGGGGTGGGCGTCCTGCCGAACCAGACGGCGGTGCAGATTTCGGCCGGGGCGGTCTTCGATCTCAACGGCATCGCCCAGACGGTCGGCTCGCTGTCCGGCACGGGCGACGTGCTCCTGGGTGGCACGACGCTGACCGCCGGAGGCAACAACAGCAGCACGACCTTCTCCGGCACGATCTCGGGCGCGGGCTCGCTGCTCAAGACCGGTACCGGCACGCTGACGCTGAACGGAACCAACACCTACACGAGCGTGACCCAGGTGTTCGGTGGCAGCCTCGTCGTCGACGGCTCGGTCGCGACGCCGGTGATCGTGCATGCGGGTGCGACGCTCGCTGGCTCCGGCTCGGTCGGCGCGACCACGATCGGCGGCACGCTTTCGCCGGGCAATTCGCCGGGGACGCTGACCGTCAACGGCAGCCTCGTGATGGGCGTCGCCTCGACCTATATCGCCGAGGTGCAAGGCACTGTCGCGGACCGGGTCAACGTCACCGGCACGGCCTCGCTGGCGGGTACGCTGCGGATCGTGCCGCTCGGCGGCGCCTACAGCTTCTCCTCCCCCTACACGCTGCTCTCGGCAGCGGGCGGGCTCGGCGGCACGCGCTTCGGCCCGGTCGACACGACCGGCTCCTTCGGCGACGGTGTCACCACTGCGGTGAGCTACACCGGCAACGACGTGCTGCTGACGCTGACGCCGAAGCCGCTGGCGCCAATCGTGACGCCGACGCTCGGCGTCACAGCGCCGCGCAACGCCGCCTCGATCGCTTCGGCCATCGACAGTGCGGTGGCCAATGGCGTCGACCCGTCCGCGCTGTTCGGGATCTACAACCTGCCGGCGGCGGCGATCCCGGCGGCTGTGAACTCGCTCTCGGGCGAGGTCCATACGGCGGCGCCCGCGATGGCGCATGTCGCTTCAGACCAATTCCTGCGCACCATGCTGGACGGCTCGGGCAGCGGCCGGCTCTCAGGAGCGCCCGGCGGCCCTGCCGGCGTGGCCGGCTTCACAGCCGACCTGCCATCGAGGCAGGATGGGCCGGGACGCCCGACCTTCGATCCGGCGCGCTTCACGCTCTGGGGCGCGACTTTCGGCTCGACCGGACGAACCGACGGCGACCGGGTCGTGGGTTCGGCCAACCGCAACCTCTCCGATGCGCACGTCGCGGTCGGCGCCGACATCCGGCTGGGCTCCAGCACGGTCATGGGCGCCGCAGTCGCGGGTGGCCAGTCGCGTGCCTCGCTCTCGGGCGGGCTCGGCAAGGCGCAGGCCGATGTCTTCCAGGCGGGTCTCTACGGCCGCACCACGCTTGGCTCCGTCAACCTTGCCGGCGCGCTCGGCTATGCCCGGCTCGACACCGACACCAGCCGCGCCATCCCGGCGCTGGGCCGCACCGGCGTGGCCGCCTCCTATGCGACGCAGGCCTGGTCCGGCCGGATCGAGGCGAGCCTGCCGGTGGCCGGCTGGGGTGGCCTGACGCTCTCGCCGCTCGCCGCCTTCCAGGCGGTGCGGGCGAACAGCCCGGCTGCGGTCGAGCGCGACGGGATGGGCGCGACCGCCGGCATGCTGACGCTGCCGCGGCGCACCGACATCACCAGCCGCAGCGAGCTCGGCCTGCAGCTCGACGCCAACCTGATCGCGGGCGCATCTCCCGTCACCGGCTTCGTCCGCGCCGCCTGGGCGCACTACTACCAGCGCGACGCCGACCTCACCGCCGCGCTCAACGGCCTGCCCGGCGCGAGCTTCGCGGTGAGCGGTGCCAGGCCCGACCGCAATGCGGCGCTGCTCGCGGCGGGAGCCGATATCAAGCTCAGCCAAACCGTCAGCCTCGGCATGCGCGTCGACTCGGAGCTGTCCGGGAACACGCAACGTGTCGGCGGCACTGCCCAGCTCAGGGTGAATTTCTAAGAAACCCGCGACGGCGCCAGCGCCGATCGAGCGGCCGAGACGCGGCCGCTCGATGGTGTCCAGACGATCGCTTCGACGCCACGCAATGTCAGCTATCGGCACGTCGCCGAACGGCCGCTCACCACCCATCTCAAACGTTGCTGGCGACGTGGAGGCGCCGCCGGCGATACGCGAGTGGGCGGTCAAGCTGGACGCCAAGCCGAAATACGTGGTGTCGTCGACGCGAACGGACTTCCCCTGGACCAACAGCCACCACATCGCCGGCGACCTGCGCACGGGCGTGCAGAGGCTCAAGGACGCGACCCCGGCCGGCGTGCTCCTCTGTAGCGGCAAGCTCGCGACCGAGCTGGACCGGCTGGATCTGATCGACGAGTACAAGGTCCTCGTCCATCCCAGGATCGCCGGCCACGGCCCAACCCTCTACCAGAGCGGGCTGCCCAGCACGCGACGGCTCGAGCTGATCTCGGCCACGCCGCTCCGCAGCGGCGCCGTCGCCACGCATTACCGGCGCGAGCGCTAATCCAGAGCAGCCTCTAAACGCCCATAGACGTCCGCAGTTGATCTCCAACCTGGGCCATTGTCGTCGGCTTGATCCGGCCCAGCTTCTCCGCGTGGCCTGCCTCGATCGTCGCGATTTTGCATGGGCGAATAACCGATGGCGCCGGCAACCCGACCTCGCCATAAGTCAGGCCCAGCGACACGTCGCCCGGCCATGACCGGTTCTCGGCGCTGGTGATCATGACCACCCACAACAGGCCTTCGCCCTCCCCTACGCCGCCATGGCTGACGACAAGCGCCGGCCGATGCTGGCGGGTGTTGCGGTCGTTTAAGGGGAACGGCACACGGACAACGTCACCCTGGCTGAACTCAGAGTTTGGCATAGGCTCTCCGGTCGGCGTCGCTATCCCACTCGCTGAATGTGCCAAACGGGTCTTCGGCCGGGGCTGCTGCCGGTGCCTTGCGGATCACGACCGTGTCGCCCTCGATTCTATAGGCAATCTCGTCGCCCTCGCGCAGATGCAGCGCGGCCCGGATGGGCTGCGGAATCGTCGTCTGCGCCTTTGATGTCAGCTTGCTCGTGATCATGCGGAACTCCTGTAAGGAAGCTCCTTACAGTAAGGAAATTCCTTTCAGACGGCGAGCTAAGAGCGAGTCGCCAGTACGGCGTCTCTCGTTCTGAACCAGGCGGTGGGCGCCTCCCGAGCCCCGGTAAGAGGCGCTGCTGCGCGCCACACGCGGGCATCCGCCACTCCCCGGAAACCGGACGGTCCCGGGCGCCCCTTCCGCCGGCTTCCCAGATCATGCTGACATGGTGCGGCGGCACTCCGGGTTAGCGGAGCTGCCCTGGCATGTGATGGAGCGGGTCGTGAAGGCTTTCTGGGTGAAGACGGCGTCCGCCAATATCCTGTATCAGGACATTCCGGGGACCGGCACGCCCCTGGTATTCATCCACGGTCTCGGCTGCGCGTCATCCTGTGACTATCCGCGCGTGATCGCGGATACGGCCTTGGCCGGGCGCCGGGCGATCCTGGTCGATCTGCTCGGCTCCGGCTTCAGCGAAAGGCCGGCAGACTTCTGCTATTCCATCGAAGGCCATGCTCGCTCGGTTGCCGGGCTCATCGGGAGCGTCTGCGAGGGGCCTGTCAGCCTCTTCGGTCACAGCATGGGAGGGGCAGTGGCGATCACCCTGGCTGCGTTGCTCCCCAAGGTCGAAGCGCTCGTGCTTGGCGAACCGAATCTGGAGCCGGGCGGTGGCTTCTTCAGCAAGGCAATCGCCGACATGTCCGAGGGCGAGTTCGTGGCGCGCGGCCATGCGGCGACCGTCGCGACTGCAAGGGCGGTCGGCAATACGGTCTGGGCTGCCTCATTGGCCATCAGCGCCCCGTTCGCAGTCCACCGGGAAGCAGTATCGCTGATCGCCGGATGCAACCCGACATGGCGCGAAATGCTCGGCAGCCTGACCACGCGAAAAACACTCCTCGTCGGAGAGCGCTCGCTGCCAGCCCCCGAATTTGACGGCTTGCCGGATGAGGGATGCGGCGTCGCGATCGTGCCCCAGGCGGGCCATTCGATGGCGTGGGACAATCCGGGCGGGCTCGCCGAGGCGATCGCCAAGGCAACAGGCTGAGCCTTCGTTCGCCGGGCAGCGCCAAGAAAAGCCGCCTCTGAGCGCTCACGGCTCTGCGTGCATGTCGCGGAATAGCCGTGGCGCAATGCCGAAGCGGCGTTCGAAGGCGTCCGCCAGGCGCGCGGTTGGGAAAAGCCCCACTTGCGCCGCAACCGCCTTCAGCGACAGCCCGCGCGACAGGAGCATGCGCGCGGCGTCGAGCCGGGCGATCTCGACAAAGCGGGCCGGCGTCTCGCCGGTCGCTGCCACGAACTTGCGATGGAAGGTGCGTTGCAACAGCCCGGCGCGGGCCGCCAGCGACGGCACGTCCAGCGGCGCGTCGAGATTCGCCTGCATCCACCCGATTAGGTCGGCAAGCGGGCTGTCGCCCTTCACCTGCGCCTCCAGCAGCGGACTGAACTGGGACTGGTAGCCGGGGCGCCGGGCATAGAGCACCAGCCGTCTGGCAACCTCGCCGGCGATCGACGCATCGAGATCCTGCGTGATCATCGCCAGCGCCATGTCGATGCCGGTGGTGACCCCGGCCGAGGTCCATAGCTTGCCGTCGACCAGATAGAGGGCGTCAGGATCGACTGCCACCTTCGGAAAGGTCTTCGCAAAAGGCGTGCAGGCATCCCAATGCGTCGCGACACGACGGCCGTCGAGCAGCCCGAGTGCCGCCAGGGCGAAGCCGCCAGTGCAGACCGAGCCGAAACGCTCCGCCTGCCCCGCGAGCTGCGGGAGGCCTGCCCAGGGGGCTGAATCCGCCACCGCCTGCAGGAGTGGCTCGCGTTCGGCCCCTGCAACCAGCAGCGTCTGGGCGTCCCCGGGCCGAAGCTCGGCAATCGGTCGCGTCTCCAGCGCGACGCCGCTGCTGCTTTCGATGGCTCCGCCCGGGGCCGATGCGAGTACGACCCTGTAGAACGCCGGCTTGCCGCGCTGCTGCAGGGCGCGGTTGGCGCCGCTGAAGACCGATGTCGGCCCGGAGACGTCGAGCAGCTCGAAACCGCGATAGACGATGAAGGCGACAGCGTGCATTGGCAGAAATTGCCATCTCTTTGTCATGTCCGCCAGAACTCGCCGCTGCTAGTTTCCGCGGGCATGAGGACGTTCCGGATGAGGCCAACCGGCCCATTCGCGGCGTTCCGCCCTTCTTCCGTTCCGGGAGACGTAAAGCGATGTCGAGATCATACGTCCTGTGGGGTGGTGTCGCTCTCATTCTCCTGTCCCTCGCCGGCTTCGGCGGCTGGGTCTTCAGCCTGCCGTCCGCGAGGGCGGCCACAGAGGCGCCGCCGGTGCCGCAGGAGGAAGCCGACGCGATGCGCGTTTCGCTTAAACCCGCGAAGCGCGAGCGCCCCCTGGTCGCGGTGATCGGCATCAACGACGCCACCGAGACGACCGACTACCTGATGCCGGGCGGCATCCTGCGCCGCGCGGACGTAGCCGACGTCATGATGCTGGCGACCGGTCCAGGACCGGTGCGGCTCTTCCCGGCCCTCGTCGCGGAGCCTGACGCCACCATCGCCACATTCGACGCAAGCCATCCCGAAGGAGCCGATTATGTGGTCGTGCCCGCCATGAGCCGTGACGACGATCCAGCCGCGATCGCCTGGATCCGGAGCCAGGCGAAAAAGGGGGCGGCGATCATCGGCATCTGCGCCGGCGCCAAAGTCGTCGCGGCAGCCGGCCTGCTCGACGGCAAGCGCGCGACGACGCATTGGTACTATCTCGGCGCGATGCTGACGCGCAGTCCGACGATCGCCTATGTCCCGGACCGGCGGATCGTCTCGGACAAGGGCGTGACGACCACGACCGGCATCACCGCCTCCATGCCGATGATGCTGACGCTGATCGAGGCGATCGCCGGCCCTGCCAGGGCGGAAGCGGTCGCGCAGGAGCTCGGCCTCGACGCGTGGGATATGCGCCATGCCAGCGGCGCGTTCAGGCTTACCCGTCCGTTCGCGCTGACCGTGCTCGCCAACAGGCTGGCCTTCTGGAACCGGGAGGAACGCGGCATCCCCCTGGTGCCGGGCATGGACGAGGCGACGCTTGCCCTGGTTGCCGATGCATGGTCGCGAACCTACCGCTCCCATGCGACGACCTATGCCGGCGCGATGGAAGCGGTCGAGACCCGCAACGGCCTGCGTATCGTTCCCGACCGCGCGGGCGCGCCCCTGGCGCCAGACCAGCGCGTCGCGACCTTTCCCGACCGCAAGCCTGCCCAGGCGCTCGATCTCGTGCTCGACGCGATCACCGCCCGCTACGGCGCGCGGACCAGCGATGTCGTCGCGATGCAGCTTGAATATCCCAGGCGATAGCGGAGCGATGACGGGGCTGGCCGGTGCTCCGGATTTTTTTTCGGGAGCGCTGTCGAATTCTCACCAGCCCGTTCGTCGTAGATGTGTCGAGCGTGAAGGGCCGCCGGCCGGGAGACAACCGAACACCCTAAAACCGAACCAGGAGGAGAGATCCATGCCGAGCACGATCCGACTGCACCGCGTCTTCGCCGCCAGGCCCGAGAAGCTCTACCGCGCATTCCTCGAACCGGACGCGATTGCGAGCTGGCTGCCCCCTTACGGCTTTACCTGCACCGTCCATGAGCTCGATGCGAAGGTCGGTGGCCACCACCGGATGTCGTTCCGGAATTTTACCACGGGGCACAGCCACGCCTTCGGCGGAACCTATCTGGAGCTCGTTCCCGGTCAGCGCCTCGTCTACACTGACAGGTTCGACGACCCGAACCTGCCCGGCGAGATGAAGGTCACGGTGATCTTGAAGGCCGTGTTCGTCGGCACCGAGGTGACTATCGAGCAAGAGGGCGTGCCGGACGTGATCCCCACCGGGGCCTGCTATCTCGGCTGGCAGGAATCCCTGCGCAAGCTCGCGAAACTCGCCGAGCCCGAGATCAACCAGTAGCAAACGCGGTGCCGGAACGGCTCCGGGACGATCGCTCGCCCTGAGCCCGATCCGGCCCCGCCGCAGCGAGCGTCGGATGGTTCGGCCCCCCTGCCCCCGCTAACGGTATCGGTGCGCCGCTACGAGCGCGCCCTCCCAGGCGAACTGATCCATCTCGAGATCAGGACGTTCAATCGGTTCACCCCACCCTTTGAAGCGGAATGAGGTAGCAAAGACCACCATCCGCTCCTGGCCCGCCGGGCCACTGCCAATGACCGGACGTTCCGAAGGTCGCAGGAAGGGTGGAAACCGGTCGGTCTGCTTTCGGTTATGGAACCAGGAAAAGTGGACATTGGGCGAGGGCAGAAACGGGAAGGCAGTCATCGACCAAGTTTGGGCAGTCCATGATGGCCGTAAGTCACGGCCTGGCGGCTAKCGCTGGAACGTGAGGTGGACAGTGCCGCTCTCGGCCGTTTCCGACTTGACGGTGTAGCCGGCTTCCAACCCGCGTAACTCGTCCCAGAGGCGTATGCCCCGCCCCAGCAGAATTGGGGTAATGGCTACATGCAGGCGGTCGACAAGCCCGGCCTTCAGATAGTCGCGAACCATGGTTGGTCCGCCACCTATCCGCACATCCTTGCCGTTTGCGCCTGTCACGGCCTGCTGCAGCGCATCAACCGGGTCCGCCGCGAGGAAGTGGAACGTGGTGCCTCCAGCCATCTCGATGGAKGGCCGCCGCTTGTGCGTCAGGACGAAGACCGGGCAGCCGAATGGCGGCTCATCGCCCCACCACCCCTTCCAGTTCGGATCGTCGGGAAAGTTGTGCAGCCCGAACTTGCCGGCGCCCATGATTTCCGCGCCGATGTTGTCGAAGTAGTCCTTTGCATACGCATCGTCCATGCCGGTGGTGCCTTTGCCGCTGGTGTCCTTGAACACACGTTCCCGGAACGTCCTCGTCGCGACATAAGCGCCGACCAGGCGCGACCAGTCCTGGCCGAACGGATTGTCTGGCGTCTGGTCCGTCGTTGTTGCGAAGCCATCGAGCGAGATAACAAGGTCCACACGAACTGCCATTGGTGCACTCCCAAACACTAAGGTACTCACCTTCGTATTCGCAGCTAAACACTAAGGCAAGTGCCTTTTTATTATTGACCGGCACGGCCGGCCGCTTTACCGAGCTATATGCCCTACCACTCGACCCCCCTCGACCTCGCCTTTCACGCCCTCAGCGACCCGACCCGCCGCGCGGTGGTGTCGCGACTGGTCGAGGGCGAGCTGCCGGTGACCGCACTGGCCGAGCCTTTCGACATGGCGCTGCCCTCCTTCGCCCAGCATCTCAAGGTGTTGGAGGATTGCGGATTGATCGCCAGCGAGAAGCGCGGGCGCAGCCGCTGGTGCCGGCTGGAGCGGGCGCGCTTCGCCGAGGCGGCAGACTGGATGGAAGCGGAGCGCCGACGCTGGGCCGAGCGGCTCGACCGGCTGGAAACTTATTTGGACAAGGCGGAAGAGAACGACGATGGAAAAGCTGTTTGAGACCTGGTCGCTCGACCGTGAGATCGTGCTGGTCAAGGTGCTGAAGCACCCGCGCAATAAGGTCTTCGCTGCCTGGATGGACCCGGAAGCGCTGGCGCAGTGGTACGGCCCGGCTGGCCTCAACATCGAGAACCACAAGGCCGATATCCGCGAAGGCGGGGAATGGCGCTTCGACATGGTGGGCGTGTTCGAGGGCCAAAAGCAGCGCTTCCCCAATCTCATGCGCTTCCTGAAGGTCGTGCCGAACGAGCTGATCGTGGTGGACTATGGTACCCCGGACCCCAACGACCCGGAGCGCTTCTACATGACGGTTACCTTCGATGAGCAGACCGACGGCAAGACCGTGCTGACCATGCGCCAGCTTCACCCAAGCCGCGAACGCCGACAGGTGGTCGTCGGTTTCGGCGCGGTGGAATATGGGCTGCAGACGCTGGACGGCCTCGCCACTTGGCTGGATGGTTGAACGCTGCTCATCTGGAGGGTTGGCGGTCGCCGCGCCATAGTGCCCATAAACGACCGCTTTCAGGACTTTGCGGTCCAACCGCGAACGTCCGAGATGGGTCGAATTTGCCCCTTCGGCCTTGGTTCGGAAGCTGGCATTCGATCAGGCGAGATGGGAAGCGGTCGTCCACGTGCTCGTCTTGTTCGATGGAACACGCCCTCATTCGCGTTGCCAGCGATGCTGACTGGCAAGTCTACCACGCTATCCGCGGCGCGGTTCTGTGGGAGGAACGGGGTCTAGGCGGCTACGACGATGCCCGTCCGGAAGAGCGACTGCCCCACCACCATCCCCTGCTGCTGAAGTTCAAGGGGCTGGGAGCCGGTACGACAAGGCTCGATGATCGACGCGATGGAACGGGTATCGTCAGGCTCGTTGCCATCACGGCCGCCATTCGCGGACAGGGCCACGGTCGAATCTTGAACGCGATGGTGGAAGGATACGCGCACAGGCTCGGAATCAGTATCCTGTTCGTGAACGCGGCTTCGGATGCTGAAGGGTTCTATCCTGCGACGGGGTGGAAACGCTTCGAGGGCCATCCGCCGCGGCTGCTTGAACACGCTAACAACTGCGTCCCAATGCAGAAGACGATCATCCGCCAAGGGGCAAAATCGACCCAAGCCGGGCTTGGTGGTCTTTGCGACCGAAGACCGCTTTGAAGGAGGCTAACCAAAGCATCGGCCCGAAAAGTGGATTGCGGCTTTCGGGACAAGGCCGATGCAAACACAGAAGGCTGGATCATCGGGCCGGATGCGATATCCGGTCCGATGATCCAGCCAATTCCCGCTCGAGGAATTCGCGAAGTTCAGATGTCGCGCGCCTGCTCGCCGCCTCGTCGAATTTGCTCCAGTGCCCGTAGATCTGACGCGGCTCTGCGAAAATCGGGAAATTGAATGAGTGGTACACGCCTGGGAACACGGTGAGGCTCAGTCCGGCGGGGCCACCGACCTGACGCCGGGCGGCTGCTTCGCAGTCAGATGCGAGGGTCCAATCGTCCCTGTCGCCGATGAGAACGAGTGTCGGGATGACCAAGGGCTCGGTCAGGATCTCGCAAGGCGGGTAATAGG
>NZ_JBFTRC010000058.1:0-27934 GCF_056399325.1 Allobosea sp. 01N443 | reverse complement strand
CAAGAAGGGCGTGCAACGGGCCATCCTCGGCGAGGGCCGGCTATTCTCCGCGACGGTCGTGCTGATGGGCAAGGACAAGCCCTTCGCGCGGCTCGCCGCCATCGGCGACGATCTGCCGAAATTCGACCCCGACACCYGGAACCGCTACCTGGCGGATGTCCCTGCCGCCAAGTCGGTGACATTGGTGAGGGCGCTCGCCTCGAGCGATTTCAGCGTGGAGAAGGCGATCACGCTTGATGCGGACCTCGTCATCCTGTCGCTCGGCTTCCTGGACAAGGCGATGCAGTCCGGTGTCGTCGACAACCTGGCCAAGGCCGGCATTCCGACGATCTTCATCGATTTCCGCGAGCGCCCGACGCAGAACACCGTGCCGAGCATGCTTCTGCTCGGCCGGGTCTTCGACCGCATGGACGCGGCCAATAGCTTCATCGACTATTATTCGCAGCAGATGCGGCGGGTCTACAACGTCACGACGCGGCTGAAGCAGGATCAGCGGCCGCTGGTCTTTGCCGAGCAGGCTGCCGGCCTCAACCCGTCTGCCTGCTGCCAGTCCTTCGGCAATTTCAACTTCGGCGAATTCGTCTCCGAAGCCGGCGGCATGAACTGGGGATCGAAGTATTTTTCCGGTGCCGGCGGCATGGTAATCCGGAGAAGATCATCGTCGATGATCCGCAATTCCTGCTGATGACCGGCGCCAACTGGTCGAACAGCAACCCCGGCAATATCGCCGTCTGGCTCGGCTACGAGACCCAGCCTGAACGCGCCGCCGCGCAGTTCAAGGGCCTCGTCGCCCGGACCGGATTTCCGGGGCTGACGGCCGTCAAGAACAGGAAGGTGATGGCGATCTATCACCAGTTCTACCAGAGCCCGTATCACTTCGTGGCCATCCAGGCGCTCGCCAAGTGGCTGCACCCCAACGAGTTCAAGGATCTCGACGCCCGGGCGACCTTCCAGGAACTGCATGACCGCTTCCTGCCGATCAAGCTGACTGGCAAGTTCTGGATCGAGATGAACTGATCGCCATGGCCCTGTCCGATATGCCGGCCTTCGAGCCGCCTGCCGATACGGCCAGCGAGCGCTATCGGCGGCGGGTGCTGGGCAAGCTCCTGCTCGCTGTCGGGGCGCTTGCGCTGCTCACGCTGGCGCTCGTGGTCGATGTCTCGGTGGGGCCCGGCAATTTCCCCTTGATGGATGTGGCGCGCGTCATCCTCGAACCGGKATCGATGGGCCCGAAGCTCGACGTGATCGTCTGGGATGTGCGCCTGCCCGTCGCGGTGATGGCCATTCTCGTCGGTGCCATGCTGGGCACTGCCGGGGCGCAGATGCAGACCATCCTCGGCAATCCTCTCGCCGATCCGTTCACGCTCGGCATCTCGTCGGCGGCGAGCTTCGGTGCGGCGCTTGCCATCGCGACCGGCGTCTCGCTCGTGCCTTTCGCGGGGGCCTTCCTGGTGACGGCGAACGCCTTCCTGTTCGCGCTCGCGACCTCGGCGATCCTGTTCCTGTTCACGCGGCTGCGCGGCGTCACCGTCGAGACCTTCGTGCTCGTCGGCATCGCGCTGTTCTTCACCTTCAATGCGCTTCTGGCCTTCATCCAGTTCCACTCGTCCGAAACCCAGCTGCAGCAGATCATCTTCTGGATGATGGGCAGCCTGTCGCGCGCCACCTGGACGAAGCTCGGGATCTGCGCCGGCCTGCTTCGAGTCATCCTGCCGTTCTGCCTGCATCGCAGCTGGATGCTGACCGCGCTCACCATGGGCGACGAGCGGGCCGCCGCCCTTGGCGTGCGCGTCGCGCGGCTGCGCCTCGAAATGCTGGTCTGCATCTCGCTGCTGGCCTCGACCGCCGTCGCCTTCGTCGGCACGATCGGCTTCATCGGCCTSGTSGGSCCGCATATCGCCCGGCTTCTGGTCGGCGAGGACCAGCGCTATTTCGTGCCGGTCGCGGCGATTGCCGGCGGCCTCATCCTGTCCGTCGCGTCGACGCTGTCGAAGGGCATTACCCCGGGGATCATCTATCCCATCGGCATCATCACCGCCCTCGTCGGCGTGCCGTTCTTCCTTAGCCTCGTGATGTCGATCCGCCGGGAGCGCTGGCAATGAGCCTTTCAATCGAGTCGATCGGTTTCGCCTATCGTGGCCGCGGCGACGTCTTCGACGGACTCAGCGCTCTGGGGCTCGAGCGCGGCACCGTCACCGCCGTGGTCGGGCCGAACGGGGTTGGAAAATCCACGCTGTTTCGCCTCGTGGCCGGGCTGCTGCGCCCGCGCGCCGGCACCATGCGGCTCGACGGGGCCGACCTTGCCGGAATGACATCGCGGCAGCGGCATGATGCGATCTTCTTCCTGTCGCAGCATGTCGCGATGCGGGCTGCGCTCTGCGTCTTCGATTATGTGCTGCTCGCCCGGAAAGCCCATGGCGGCCGCGCCACGCGCGAGGATCTGCGGGCGGTGGAGGAGGCGCTCGGCACGCTGCATATCGACCATCTCTCGGAGGTTCCGGTGTCGGACCTTTCGGGTGGCCAGCAGCAGCTCGTCTCCGTGGCCCAGGCCTTGGTGCGCGCGCCCAGCGTGCTCCTGCTCGACGAGCCGACAAGCGCGCTCGACCTGCGCCGGCAGTTGCAGGTGACCAATGTCATCCGCGAGACGACGCGGCGGCGCGGCCAGGTCACGCTCGTCGCCTTGCACGATCTGGCACTGGCCAGCCGCTGCGCGGATCGCTTCCTGCTGATCGACCGCAAGACCGTCGTCGCCGATGGCCGCCCCAGGGATGTCCTCTCCCATCCGGCGGCGTCGGACGTGTATGGCGTCGACATCACGCTGGAACAGGGTGCGACCGGCAATCTCCTGGTCGACACCACGCTGCGCGCCGGCACCGAGCGGCCGACGGCCTGAGAGGGCAGGGGGCGCCGCTCTTCGCCCAGGCCGATGGGCGTCGCATGCGCTCTGGCCGCGCCGACTGCGCCAACGGCCTTGGCGTCGGCCAAGCGACATTCATCCGTTCGGGGTGCCGCCCAGCCGCATCTGGCTCGGCGCCAGCCCGGTCCATTGCTTGAACGCATGCGAGAACGCGCTGACTTCGTGGAAACCCAGCAGCCAGGCGACCTTGGAGACATGGTGGTCGCCATCATTGAGATAGCGCAAAGCCAGATCACGCCGCAGTTGCCGCAGGACCTCCGAAAAGCTCAGCCCCTCCTCGGCGAGCCTTCGCGCCAGTGTCCGTTCGCTTAATCCAAGCTGGCGGGCGATGACTTCGGCGCGAACCTTGCCGTGAGGCAGCAGCGGAGCAATCGCATTCTCGACGCTCACCCGAAGCGGGCTCGCATTGGTCGTGCGGGATGATAGCGCCGCCTCGCAATAGGTCTGGAGGAGATCGTTGAGATAAGGGTCGGCATTCACGAGATGGCGTTCGCGCGCATCGGCCTGCAGAACGAATGCATCGGTCTCGGCGCCGAACTCCACCTTCGTCCCGGCAAACCGCGACATCGCAGAGGTGTCGCCCGATCGGTGATGCGCGATCGAGACGTGTTGTGGGACGAGATTTGCGCCGGTCAGGATGCGGCAGATCCTGATTGCTCCAAAAATGCAGAACTCGGCCTGGTGCCGATCGCAATGCCGGGGAAGGCCGGCATAGCTCAGCGTGACGGTGAACCCGCTTCCCTCGGCAATGCTGAAGACCAGCGCTTCATTGGTGATCGCGCTGTAGCGCGCAATCCGTTGCGTTGCGTCGCCGAGCGTTTGTGAGGATGCCATCACGTAGAACAGCAAGCCCATGGCTCGGGGGTCGAATTCCTGGGCCAGGGTGAAGCCGAGGCAATCATCACCCAGTGCCGCCGCGGCCCGGTCCAGGAATGCGACCTGACGCCGGGAGGGCACTCTCTGATCGTGATCGGCGAGCATGTCCTCGGTCAGGCCGACCTCGTTCAGGAGAGGCGCGGCCGGTATGCCGGCGCCGGCAAGACGCGCAACGGCAAGGCGCGAGATGCCCGCTAGCGTGGTCGGCAGGGAGGTCAGGTCGCGTGGCAAAGCCGCCGAACTCCCCTGCTCATGTCCGGGACGAGCAAAATCTTGGCCGAAATTAACAAGCGTCGGATGCTCCAGCAACGTATTTCAGGGATGTCCGGTCTGCGTGCGCGCACCGGCCACGCCTCGAAGGCAATAGGCCCAGGACAAACCAATAAGCCCAGAACAAACCTGTTGCGGAATTGGAGCCTATGGATGAGATCTCGCCGGCGTCTGGCCTCATTGAGCGCTGTCGGGATCATGATTTCTTCGACCGGTCACGCTGCGACCTTTGCCTGGGAATGTAGGTTCCCTAGCTTTCGCAATGCCCTGACCTTTGTTTGGGATACCGATAAAAGCTCCGCTTCCCTGATTGGCGGCGCGGGCTCGGCGACCTTGTGGCCGAATTTCGGCACGATTGCCTCCGGGCAGGCTGTTGTCTCATTCGCTGAGCCGACCTCTGGCGGAGCCATCCAGACGACAACGATCATCGTCAACACCGGAGAAGCGATTCATAGCCGCAATGCCATCGTCGGCGGGAAGTTTGTTCCCTCGCAAGATTCGGGTCAGTGCAGGCAAAGGCGCTGAATCTAAAATCTGCGCGCCTGCTAATATGCGTCAGTATTATCTTATTGATTTATGTTTATTAAATTAAGTTAATAATATTAATTGCGATTTACCAAAATATTGATTACAAAATTCGGCGTGCATATTCCTGAGGGATCCCGGCGCGATGCGCGTCTAAATCACCTATCGGCAGGAACGGTCACAAAGTTGCCGAACTCCCTGTCCATAGCGCTTCGATCAGCGAACAATGCAGTCTCAAATCGGGAGAGAAAAAATCTTTGGTAATTAGGAAAAAGAGGCAGAGCCGTCAGCAACATTTTTCGGGTACGCCGAGCCGACGTTGYCGAGGCCGATTTGCCATGAATGTTAAACTCAACGGTGATGCAGACTGTATGTTTGCGATACAGAATTTTGCTTCGCGTAACGGTCGTCACTCTCGGTCGGCGACGGGAAAGATTGTCGCCTGCGAAGTGGTCGTCATTTCCACTGTCGCGTTCCGGCGCGGCGCCGGCGTATCCGGACGACGCGCTAATACAGATCAGTCGTCAATGAATAGCCTGAGGCCTGACGCCGTTCCGTGGTTCTCCCGCGCGTTGAGCGGCGCGGTAACGCCTCGGCACGAGGCCGCTTGATGCGGCTCTGCCCGCAGCCTCACTCCTCATCGCAATGGCCGTAACGCCAGTTAACCCACGTTAGTCAAACAGCCTTGTCGCCTTCGGCATATCGAGACGCTGCGCTACGCAGGGCCTTCGCCATGCTTCGGGACAAGCTCCAGCAAAACGAGTTCTTTTCCGCCTCCACAGCCTCCGTGAGAGCCTTGATGTGCTCGTCTCCGGTCAGGCCGCGGCGCCCAAACCCAGCAAACAGACCAAGCCACAAGGGCCGCTGATCCTGCCGACGATGGATCCGGACCGCGAACGCACGGCTTGACCCTTACCCCCCGGAGTATCCCCATGAAGCGCATCGCCCCACTGGCGTTGCTTTCGCTTGYGGCCTTTGTCGAGCCGCCCGCCACGACCCTGGCGACCACGCAGCTCATTCTCACCGGCGTGCCGGTCGTCGTCGACGGCGACACGCTGGCGAGCGAGCAGCGCTGCCTCGCCGAGGCGATCTATTTCGAGGCGCGCTCCGAAGCGGAGGACGGGCGCGTCGCCGTCGCCCAGGTGGTGCTCAACCGGGTCAAGAGCGGGTATTATCCGGGGTCCGTCTGCGGCGTCGTCTATCAGAACCGCCACCGCAGGCTCGCCTGCCAGTTCACCTTCGCCTGCGAAGGCAAGTCGTTGCGCATCAAGGAGCCGGAGCAGTGGCAGGTGGCCCAGCGCATCGCACGTGAGGTTTACGAGGGCCGGACCTATCTCGTGGAGGTCGGCGATTCCACGCATTATCACGCCGATTATGTCCAGCCCTCCTGGGCGAAGAGGCTGAAGAAGATGGATGTGATCGGCCGCCACATCTTCTACAGCCGCGGCACGACCGGACTGGCCCATTCAGGGTGACCCGGACCTGAGGCCGGCGCTCGCTTCGCAATTGCGAGCGCGGCCCCTATAGGTTGCGCGGCGATCAGTCTCGCCGGGAGTCATGCCTATGGCCTATCTGTCCGATGCCCGCGCCCTCACGCTGGCCGATTTCGCCCGGATGAAAACGGCGGGCGAGAAGGTCGCGATGATGACCTGCTACGATTCGAGCTTCGCGAGCCTGYTCGAGAGCTGCGGTGTCGAGATCCTGCTCATCGGCGATTCCATGGGGAATGTGCTGCAGGGGCACGCCACGACCCTGCCCGTGACCATGGAGCAGATGGTCTATCACACGGCCTGCGTGGCGCGCGGCGCCAGGCGCGCCTTCATCATGGCCGACATGCCGTTCGGCTCGTATCAGGAAGGTCCTGCCCAAGCCATGCACAACGCCGCCAGGCTGATGGCTGCCGGCGCCCATATGGTGAAGCTCGAAGGCTCCGACTATGCCGTCGAAACCGTTCGATTTCTCGTCGAGCGCGGCGTCCCGGTCTGCGGCCATCTCGGGCTGACGCCGCAATCGGTGCACCAGCTCGGCGGCTACCGGGTCCAGGGCAAATCGGCTGATGCTGCGACCAAGCTCAAGGCCGACGCCGCCGCGCTGGAGCAGGCGGGTGCGCGCTTCCTCGTGCTGGAAATGGTGCCGTCGACGCTCGCCGCCGAGATTGGCGAGGCGAGCGACGCCATGCTGACGATCGGGATCGGCGCCGGTGTCAACTGCAATGGCCAGGTGCTCGTCCTCCACGACGCGATCGGCGTCTATCCCGGCAAGAGGCCACGCTTTTCCAAGGACTTCATGGTCGGCGCGGGCTCGATCCAGCAGGCGGTCGAGGCCTATGTCGCCGCGGTGAAGAGCCAGGAATTCCCGGGGGCGGAGCACAGTTACTGAGAGCCGGCTCCGGCCGCAGGGGCATGTGGCCGGCCGCCGATCTGTCGCTGCAATGCAGGCAGCGAGGGACGGACATTATCAGTCGGATGCGCCCGCTATCTCCGGGGCGGCCTCCGTTAGAATGGCCTCGGCGCGATCTTTCATTATATAAGTTGGAATATAACGATCGGCTTCGTCAATTCCTACCAGAACGCTTTCCTATCCTGACCTCCGCCTATCGGACGGTTGACAGCGGTGCCGGAACGGCCGGAACATGCCGAAAATCGCATGGCTGCCGGTAGTGACGCGCCTCGGCTGGCAATGACGGTGCGAAGCGGGTGGAAATGGATGCCGAGCATGGTCGAGACTGCGCGAGGCCTGCACGCTGATCGGATATATTCGACACTGAACAACGCTGCGGCAGTGGCGCAATCGGCCGTGGCGGCGTCCTGGTCGCGTTCCGCGGTCAGATACGGGCTCGATCCCAACCACGCCCGGCCGCCCTGGCGGCTCAGCCAGCATGAATTCGATGCCGCCTTCGAACGCCTGGATCCGCTGATCCGAGTGGCGCAGTCGACCCTTGATCGGCTCTTCCAGTCGGTCGGCGATGCCGGCTGCTGCGTGCTGTTCACCGATCGCGAGGGCGTGCCGCTCGATCGACGGGGCGTCGTCGGCGACGATGTCGATTTCCGCAATATCGGGCTCTGGACCGGAATGGTCTGGAGCGAGGCCAGCGAGGGCACCAACGGCGTCGGAACCTGCCTCGCGGAGGGGCGTCCGTTGACGATCCACCGCGACCAGCATTTCCTGACGCGCAATATCGGCCTGAGCTGCAGCGTCGCCCCGATCTGGGACGCGCAGGGGCGGCTGATCGCGACGCTGGATGTCTCGACCTGCCGGGCCGACCTGACGCCGGCCATGCTGAAGCTTGTCGCCAGCGCGACGCTCGAGGCGGCGCACAGGATCGAGGCTCATCATTTCCGGATGGTTTTTCCCAAGGCACGCATCGTCGTCGCCCAGGACCGCTTCGGCGGCGGCGGAGGTCTGCTGGCTGTCGACAAGGAGGATCTCGTCATCGGGGCGAGCCGGGCGGCGCGGCTGGCCTATGGGCTGACCGACGAGCGCCTCGCGCACCCGTTTCCCGCCGACGATCTCCTGGCGGGTGACGAGGCAAGGCCTGCCGAGGCGTTGAGCGCCGCCGAGCGCGGCGTCGTGCAGCGGGCTCTAGCGCGGGCCAATGGCAATGTCTCGGCGGCGGCGCGCATGCTCGGGGTCAGCCGCGCCACCATGCACCGGAAGCTGACAAGGCTCGGGCTCCAGCGCGGCCGGTGAGCGCACGGGTGGCCGAACATGCAATCTCTTCCAAAACCTGTCGCAAAGCTGAGACAGTCGGGCATCTGAAAGCGCCGCACGCCTCCTGACAACGCCAAGCATTGCGGCCGATCCTGCCCTCCAGGGCGCGGCCTCACAGCGCTGCGATGGAGGATGAGATGAACAAGCCCGAATTCAACCGCACGACCGCGACGCCGTTCAAGGCGCGCTATGGCAATTTCATCAACGGCAAATGGGCCGAGCCCCAGTCAGGGCGCTATTTCGAGAACACCTCTCCGGTGAATGGCCGGCTGCTCTGCGAGGTCGCGCGCTCCGACGCGAACGACATCGAGGCGGCGCTCGACGCCGCCCATGCCGCCAAGGGTGCCTGGGGCCGCACCAGCGCCGCCGAGCGGGCGCTGCTCCTCAACAAGATCGCCGATGTGATGGAGGAGAATCTCGCGCTTCTCGCGCTGGCCGAGACCTGGGACAACGGCAAGCCGATCCGGGAGACGACCGCTGCGGATATGCCGCTGGCGATCGACCATTTCCGCTATTTCGCCGGCGCGGTGCGCGCGCAGGAAGGCGGCATCTCCGAAATCGACCATGATACGGTCGCCTATCACTTCCACGAGCCGCTCGGCGTCGTCGGCCAGATCATTCCCTGGAACTTCCCGATCCTGATGGCGGTCTGGAAGCTGGCGCCGGCGCTCGCCGCCGGCAATTGCGTCGTGCTGAAGCCGGCAGAACAGACGCCCGCCTCGATCCTCGTCCTGGCCGAGCTGATCGCGGACATCCTGCCGCCGGGCGTCCTGAACATCGTCAACGGCTTCGGCCTGGAGGCCGGCAAGCCGCTCGCCTCGAGCAACCGCATCGCCAAGATCGCCTTCACCGGTGAGACCACGACCGGCCGCCTGATCATGCAATATGCCAGCCATAACCTGATCCCGGTGACGCTGGAGCTGGGCGGCAAGTCGCCGAACATCTTCTTCAAGGATGTGACGCTCGAGGATGACGATTTCTTCGACAAGGCAATCGAAGGCTTCGTCATGTTCGCGCTGAACCAGGGTGAAGTCTGCACCTGCCCGAGCCGCGCCCTGGTCCATGAGAGCATCTATGACCGCTTCATGGAGAAGGCGCTGAAGCGCGTCGAGGCGATCAAGCAGGGCGACCCGCTGGATAGCGCGACGATGATCGGTGCGCAGGCCTCGTCCGAGCAGCTCGAGAAGATCCTGAGCTATTTCGATATCGGCCGGCAGGAGGGCGCCGAGGTGCTGATCGGCGGGGCGCGAAACGAGCTGCCAGGCGATCTGGCGGGCGGCTATTACGTCAAGCCGACCGTCCTGAAGGGGCACAACAAGATGCGGGTCTTCCAGGAGGAGATCTTTGGGCCGGTCGTCTCCGTCACGACATTCAAGGACGACGAAGAGGCGCTCTCGATCGCCAATGACACGCTCTATGGCCTCGGCGCCGGCATCTGGACCCGTGACGGCAATCGCGCCTATCGCTTCGGCCGCGCGATCCAGGCGGGCCGGGTCTGGACCAATTGCTACCACGCCTATCCCGCGCATGCGGCCTTCGGCGGCTACAAGCAGTCCGGCATCGGTCGCGAGAACCACAAGATGATGCTCGACCATTACCAGCAGACCAAGAACATGCTGGTGAGCTACTCCCCGAAGAAGCTCGGCTTCTTCTGAAGCCCCTGGGGCTTCTCCTGAAGATGTTCAGCTTCTCCCTGAAGAAGCTGGCTTCTTCAGGCGTTTGCCCGCCCCTCCATGGGCACAGGCCCGGCACGCCCGCAGCGAACGTTGCTGCTGGCGTGCCGGGCTCTCCCTCAAGCCGCATGGCCCGGCGTTGAGCCTGGGCCTACGGCAGGTTTTGGTCGTCCCACGCCACGGGGAGCTCCGGCATGAGCGAGCACGTCATCGGACAGGTCCCAGTCATCGAGCAGGCACAAGGTATCGAGCAGGTCACCGCCACTCCGACCGCCTTGCGCCTGATCTCGCGGCTGCAGGCCGAGCACGGAGACATTCTGTTTCATCAGTCGGGAGGCTGCTGCGATGGCTCCTCGCCGATGTGCTATCCGCAGGGCGATTTCATCGTCTCCGATCAGGACGTGAAGCTGGGCGAGGTTGGCGGCGTTCCGGTCTATATCAGCGGTTCGCAATTCGCTCTCTGGCGCCATACCCAGCTCATCATCGACGTCGTCCCTGGGCGCGGCGGGATGTTCTCGCTGGAAAACGGCACCGAGCAGCGCTTCCTCACGCGCTCGCGTGCCTTTTCCGGCGAGGAGATGTGCCGCCTCGACGGCGGAACAATCAGCTCCGCCAGCTGAGCTGGGTCCGGCCGGCCTCACGGCTCGGCGATGATCAGCCGCAACGAACCATCGAAAGCCGCTTGCCGGCGCAATGCCCCGTGACGCGTGTCCCAGCTGCCGTCTTCGAGCGCGCGCTGGAGATCGGCGACATAGCCCGCGCGGACCGGCTCGCCGACGAAGCTCCAGGCCGAATTCGCCGCCCGGGCACCGGCCTCGAGCAGGCGTTCCGGGCGCCCATAATAGGCCTCGTTGAAACCGTCCCGGCAGTCGAAGGGAATGGCGACCGGGTCGGCGCGCGTCTGGCCGCCGAGCAATGTGCGGATCCGGCCAAGCGCGGGGTARCGGCGGGCCTCGGTGGCGAGAACCTCGGGCGCGTAATCGTTCAGCCAGAAGCGTTGCACGAGATCGGGGTCGCAGCTCAGGATGATGACCCGTCCGCGCGTCACGCGCCGCATATCGGCAAGCCCGGCCTCCAGGTTCTTCCATTGATGGATGGAGAAGGTCGTCATGCTGGCGTCGAAATGCCCGTCCGGGAAAGGCAGCGCCTCGGCGACCGCGTCAATGGCAGGGGCGAGATCGGCGGGACGTTGGGCGCGCATCGAGGCCGAGGGCTCGACGGCCGTGACGTCGCGATCCCGCGGTTCGTAGGAGCCTGCGCCGGCTCCGACATTCAGCACGGTCCGCGCGGTGCCGAGGGCCTGCTCGATCTGGGCGGCAATTGCCGGCTCGGGCTGCCGATACGCGGTATAGCCCGCGCCGATGACGCCGTAATTCGCGTCCCCGGCGCTGCCGTCCGCTTGGCGTGGATTCACCGAACCGACCGTCATCGAGACCTCCCTGTTGCGTCAAAGGGGCTGGCAGATGCGTGCGGGCCTTGCGCCGCGCATCGCCTGCGTTCCGTTAACTCAGTGCACAGCCACCTGCCTTCCTCGACCCGCCCATGAAGACACGGGATCGACTGAAAGCTGGCCGGCCATGGCGGTTCTTCTAGAGGTACACTGCCCCTCATGCTATCGAGTTAAAATCCGATCATGGTGAGCTAAACTCACGGACCATCAGTCATGCCGCGCAAGCTTCCGCCGCTTTCCGCCCTCAGGGCCTTTGAGGCGACGGCGCGTCTCGGCTCGGTGACGCGTGCGGGCGAGGAGCTCGGCCGAACCCATGGCGCGGTCAGCCGCCAGCTTCGGAGCCTGCAGGATCATGCGGGTGTGGAGCTTTTCGAGAAGGCGGGGACCGGCTTGCGGCTGAATGAACGCGGCGAGGCCTTGCGGCAGGTCGTCGCCGGATCGCTCGATGCGCTCGAGCAGGGCTGGCTGCGCGTGCTGGAGGAGGCGCGCGGGCCGAGCGTGCATGTGGCCTGCAGCGCCACCTTCGCCATGCGCTGGCTCGTGCCGCATCTGCAGGGCTTCTACCGTCGCCATCCCGAGATCCGGCTACGCCTGTCGATGACCTCCGCGCAGGAGATCAGGCACCAGGGCGCCGATCTGGTGCTGGTCTGGGATCGCCGCTCCTATCCCGCGCGCGACCGGGAGAGGGCGATCCGCCTGACCGATATCGCCTTCGGGCCCGTCTGCGCTCCCGGGCATGCGATCACGCGGGACGGCGAGCGCCTGGTCTGCTCGACCCGGATTGCCCATGAGCACAGCGCGAGCGCCTGGGAGACCTGGCAGGTCAATACGGGCCTGACGGCGAGCCACGAGGCGGAGCTCTTCTTTCCGCACACGCATCTCTGCATCGAGGCGGCGCTGGCGGGCTTGGGCGTGGCGCTTGTCGAGCAGCGCATGGTCGGGGAAGACCTTGCGGCCGGCAGGCTGGTTGCGCCTTGCGGGTTTGTTCCGTTCGCCGATGGCCTTGCCGCCATCCCCGCCAGGGATCATGGCGTTTCACCGGCCGCGCGCGCCTTCCTCGTCTGGATCGCCGAAGAATTTGCCGCCGAAGCTGCCGCCCCCTGAGCCRTCGCCTGTCGCCGAGATCGCGGGAGACGGCGTGTCAGGAACCGGCGCGTGTCCGATGGAGCGGCAGGATGGCATCGCKCGTCAGCGGGGCGAGTTCGGGATGGGGCGCGCAAGCCGGATCGAACCGGATCAGCTCCGCGATCTCCGCGGCGGGGGCGAGCGTCCGATCCGTGGACAGGCTGAACAGCTCCGCCTCGACGGTAAAACCCTGCTCATGGGCTGCAGGCGCCGCGAAACAGCCGAGATAGCGCGGCGACGACGGCGCGACGACAAGGCCGAGTTCTTCGTGCAGCTCGCGTATCAGCGCCGCCAGCGGCGTCTCGTCGGGCTGGATCTTGCCTCCGGGCTGCATGAAGGCGCTGGTGCCGCGCTTCCGCACCAGGATCAGCCGGTCCTGTCGGTCCGTGAGCAGGGCGGCCGCGATCCTGATCGTCGGCGGGGTGTTCAAAGGCATCTGTCCGGCAGGCCGATTGGTCAGTTCCTTCAGTTGGAGAGACCGGTCTTGGCGACGAGCGCCGGGTCCGGGCGATAGAGCGCGGGATACAGGCGCTTCAGGCTTTCGATCTTCGGCAGGTCGTTGATCACGATATAGGGGTGGCTCGGGTTCTTCGTCAGGAAGTCCTGATGATAGGCCTCGGCCGGGTAGAAGGGCCGGTCCGGCTCGATCTTGGTCACGATCGCCGCGTTAAAGGCCCTGGCCTGGTTGAGCTGGGCGATATAGGCCTTGGCGATCCGGGCCTGGTCCGCATTGGTCGGGAAGATCGCCGAGCGGTACTGCGTGCCGATATCGGGACCCTGGCGGTTGAGCTCGGTCGGATCATGCGCTGCCGAGAAATAGACCTGCAGGATGCGCGCATAGCTGATCTTGCGCGGATCATAGGTGATCTGGACGGCTTCGGCATGGCCGGTACGGCCCGAACCGACCTGCTCGTAGCGGGCGGTCGCCTTCTCGCCGCCGGCATAGCCGGAGACGGCATTGCTGACACCGTCGACATGTTGGAAGACGCCTTGCACGCCCCAGAAGCAGCCGCCGGCCAGGACAGCGACTTCGGACGTGGCTTGCGGGGCCGGTTCAGCGGCCGACAGGGCGGGAATCGCGCGGGGTGCATTCTCGGCGGCCGATGGTGAAATCCGCAGGCCGAGGCCGACGAGCCCGATCAGCGCCAGGGCGGCGAGGGCAGGCCGGCCGTAGCGCGCGACGGGCGATCCGGCGGTCTTGGCGCGTGGATGTGTCATGTCCAATCTCCCTGTTCAGCCGAAGGTGAAGGCATAGGCCTGTACGCCGGGGTCGAGGAAGCGGATCTCGAACAGGCGATCGCCGACCTCGCCCTTCTGGCGTATGAGCTGGTGGAGCCGCTGCTCGCTCACAATCCCCTGGCCGTCGGCATCGCTGTCCATGCCATGGTCGTCGCCGGGCGGGGCGCCGTCGATGGTGACGCGAAAGCGCACCGGTTTGCCATCCGCTCCCGGGCCGAGAACCAGATGCAGGTCGCGCGCATGGAAGCGGAAGCCGATGCTACCATCCTTGTCGTCCAGCGCGGCGTGCTCCGCACCGATCGTCCAGCCGCCTGACAGGCCCCATTCATTGAGCCGGGGCTGGCCCAGCGCATAGGTCCGGTGCGTGTCCTGGACGATCCCGCCGGGCGAGACGAAGTTTTCCGCCCGCTCATAGCCCAGATAGGTCTCCGGCGAGCGGACATTGCCGGCATCGGATGCGGCTTCCGCGCCGACGGCCTTGACCGCAACGAGTTCTGTCGGCGTACCGGTCCTGCCGGCCTCGGCCAGCAGCGTCTGGATCACCCGTTCGGAGGCGTCATAGTCCCCCTCGCCGAACTGATGGTGGCGGACCCGGCCTCGCGCGTCGATGAAGTAATGCGCCGGCCAATAGCGGTTCTTGAAGGCGCGCCAGATCGCAAAATCATTGTCGATCGCGACGGGGTAGCCGATCTGAAGATCGTTCACCGCCTTCTTGACGTTGCCGATGGTCTTCTCGAAGGCGAATTCCGGCGTATGCACGCCGATCACCATCAGACCCTGATCCTTGTACTTCTCGGCCCAGGCGCGGACATAGGGGATCGTCCGCAGGCAGTTGATGCAGGAATAGGTCCAGAAATCGATCAGGACGACCTTGCCCTTGAGCTGCTCATTGGTCAGCGGCGGCGAGTTCAACCATTCGACCGCCCCCGCCAGCACCGGCATCACGCCCTCGACKGGCAGTTCGTCACTCGCCTGCGCAGGCTTGCCCTGCATCATCATGGCGTTGCCGCCCGTCATGGCCGGGTTCGCGGCCATCATGGCGGGGTTGGCGCCCGTCATCGCCGGGCCGCCCTGCATGGCCACCGGGGACTGTCCGGGCGCCTCTGTTTCCGGCCGGAGCCGGTCGACCAGCCGTTGCTCCAGCGCCGATGTGCTCGCCAGCGAGACGCGTGTCAGGAAGCCGGTGTCGAGCCCGAGCGCGATCGCCGCGACCGAAGCCAACACCGCAACACCCATACCCCGCCGTAGCCACTCGCCGGCGCCCAGCGAGCGCTTCATGGCGGAAAAGACCCGGCCGCCGACCAGGAGCGCCAATGCGAGCGAGGTTGCAGCTCCGGCGGCATAGGAGAGCAGCAGGAGCGAAGTGCCGGCATTCGCCCCCTGCAGGGCCGCTCCGGTCAGGATCAGTCCGAGAACCGGCCCGGCGCAGGGCGCCCAGAGCAGGCCGGTTGCGACGCCGAGCAGCAGCGAAGGCGCGACTGCGCCCTTGCCCTGTTCCGCCTGCTCGGAGAGGCGGCCGCCGAGCGCCACCAGCGGGCGTGTCGCCCAGTCCGAAAGGGAGGGGAACAGCAGCGCGAGCCCGAAGACGGCGAGCAGGCCGATTGCGATCAGCCGGCCATATTGGTTGGCTTCGACGGCCCAGCTGCCGCCGACKGCCGCCAGCGTCGCGATGCCGGCGAAGCTCGCGGCCATGCCGACGAGCATCGGCAGCCCGCTGCGCAGGAAGGGCTGGCCCGCACGGGCGAAGACGAAGGGCAGGACAGGCAGGATGCAGGGGCTGACGATCGTCAGCACACCGCCGAGATAGGCGAGCAGGAACAGGGTCATCGCTGCCGCTCTCAGGCCGCCATCGGCTTGAAGGTCATGGAAACGCCATTCATGCAGTAGCGCAGGCCGGTAGGCTTCGGACCGTCGTTGAAGACATGGCCCTGGTGGCCGCCGCAGCGGCTGCAATGCACGCTCGTGCGCTGCATCCCGAGCGAGTTGTCGGTCTCGGTGCCGACCGCCTTGTCCAGGGGCGCCCAGAAGCTCGGCCAGCCGGTGCCGCTGTCATATTTCGTGGTCGAGGAGAAAAGCGGCTGGTCGCAGCCGGCGCAGGCGAAGTCGCCACGGCGCTTCTCGTTCAGCAGCGGGCTCGTATAGGGGCGCTCCGTGCCGCTCTGGCGCAGGACGGCRTATTGCTCGGGCTTGAGCAGGCGGCGCCATTCGGCGTCGGTATGGGTGACGGGGAAGGTCACCTCGGAACGCGCGATGAGGGCCAGCAAGGGCGATGATGCCGCCGCAAGGCCTGCGCTTCTCAGCAGGATATGTCGCCTCGTCATCATGGTGCTGGCCTCCCGCTCCGGGATTCCTGTGTCCCCGAACAAGCTAGCGACGAGACCGCTATTCTTCCATGGGCATAGCGCTCACCGCGCGACCATGTGATCGCTGCGTGATGTCGCAATCTCATCCCGGCCGGCTATCGCGAAGGGGCGATGACACGGGGCCGCGAACGGCCCGGCGCTGTATCCATGAGGGCGCAACGCGGGGCCGCTACACGCATTGCGAGAAGCCCGCGCCGAAGGCACTCCCGCCCCGCGGCGGCCAACGGGACGGATGCGGCTGGACCAGATCGGCACCACGTCAATCGCAGCCGGGCGGGGCTTCCGGAGCTGGGGCAATGTCGCGGGGGCAGGATGGCACGTCTACAAGCCAGCTGCGGCTTGCCTTCTGGGTGTAAAGCGACACTTGACGCGTGACGGCTGCGGGCCTACATCGTCGGCGTGGACATCGAGAGCATCAGGCATAAGGCGCTCCGGACGTTCGCGGAGACAGGGAGAGCCAAGGGGGTGCCTGGCAATCTCGTCGGACGACTTCGGAATATGCTGGCCTATCTGGCCGTGATCGAGGCAGTCGAAGAACTGAACATTCCGCCCAATTTCGGCGCTCACCTTCTGACTGGCGATCGCTCTGGCGTTTGGTCGCTCACGGTCACGAAGAACTGGCGAATGACCTTTCACATCAACGAGGCGGGCGCGATCGAGGACATCGATCTGGAGGATTGTCACTGATGGCCATCAAGCTTCATCCAAGCTTCGCCGTCCACCCGGGGGCGTGGCTTAAGACCGAGTTCGTCCTGCCGCATGGGCTGAGCGTAACCGTCACCGCGGAGAAGTTGGGCGTGACCCGTCAGGCCATGAGCAATCTTCTGAACGGCAAGGCCGGCTTGTCGGCCGAGATGGCGATCCGCTTCGAGAAGGCGTTCGGCGTCCGCGCCGATACGATGCTGCGGATGCAGGCGGCGCATGATCTCGCCGAGGCCAGGGCCCATGAAGACGACATCAAGGTGCAACGGATCGCCGTGGCTGCCTGAGGCCGTCTATTTGCGGCTCCGTTCATTCGTCTCCCGGATCAGCGCGATCAGCGCGCGCAGGCCCGCCGGGACGTGCCGGCGGCCGGGATAGTAGAGACAGAGGCCGGGAAAGGGCGGGCTCCAGTCCTCCAGCACCGGGATCAGTGCCCCTGAGGCGATATGCGGTGCGACCGACCATTCGCTGAGATAGGCAAGACCGGTCCCGGCCAGGGCCGCCTCCAGCATCAGGGTCATTTCGTCGAGGGTGAGTGATCCCGGCACATCGATCTCGACCTGCTCGCCGCGCTGCTCGAACTCCCAGTGATAGATCGCGCCGCTCGCCATCCGCGCGCGGATGCATCGGTGCTGGAGCAGGTCGCCCGGCACGACAGGCCTGGTGCGCCCCTGGAAATAGCCGGGCGATCCGACCACGACCTGTCGCAAGGCGGGGCCGATCGGAACCGCGATCATGTCCTGCGGGACCGTCTCCGCCAGCCGGATACCGGCGTCGAAGCCCTGTCCGACGATGTCGACCAGGCGTCCCTCGGTGACGAGCACCACGTTCATGTCCGGGTAGCGCCTGAGATAGTCCAGGATCACCGGCGTCAGGACCATTCGCGCCGCGCCGGCCGATGTGTTGATCCTCAGCGTGCCGGCCGGGGTTTGCCGATGGCTGTTGATGCCCTCGATCGCGCCGCTGATCTCGGCGAGCGCCGGAGCGATCCGGGCGATGAATTGCTCGCCGGCATCGGTCATCGCAACGCTTCGCGTCGTTCGGTTGAACAGCCGCACCCCCAGTCGCGCCTCCAGCGCAGCCACAGCATGGCTCAGCGCCGAGGAGGACATGCCGAGTTCGGTTGCGGCTGCCCGGAAGCTGCCGAGCCGCGCAACGGCGGCGATCGCGTCGTATTCGCCGAGGCCTGTCTTCATTGTCCCGAATTCCGCATCACTTCATGCCGCTTTATCCTGATTATCCAATCGATCCGAGCGGCCTATCTCGGCTTCATCAAACCCGAGGCACCGGAGGCCAGCCATGAAGACCATCGACACGATCTATATCGACGGGGCGTTCGTCACGCCGCACGGAACGGAACTCTTCGACCTCCACAACCCGGCGACCGGCCGCGTGATCGGCCAGGTCCAGCTCGGCGACGAGATCGACACCCGCGCCGCGATCGCAGCCGCCAAGCGCGCCTTTCCCGCGTTTTCACGCAGCTCGAGGCAGGAGCGCATCGCCTTGCTCAATCGGTTGGCCGACGCGGTGCAGGCGCGCAGTGCCGAGCTGACCGAGGCCGTGATCGAGGAATATGGGGCGCCCATATCCCGGGCGGAGTGGATGTCGGACTATGCGGTCGGCGGTTTCCGGCTCGCGGCGCAGACGCTGGAGACCTATGAGTTCACCCGCCGGATCGGCTCGGCGAAGGTGACGATGGAGCCGCTCGGCGTCGTCGGGCTGATCACGCCCTGGAACGCCAATGCCGGCTTCATCTGCAACAAGCTCGCGATGGTGATCGCCTCGGGCTCGACGGCCGTGATCAAGCCCAGCGAGATGAGTGCGATCCAGACCCAGATCGTGACCGAGGCCCTGCACGAGGCCGGTGTTCCCGCCGGTGTGTTCAACATCGTCACCGGTCGCGGCGAGGTCGTTGGGGCAGAGATCAGCGCACATCGCGATATCGCCAAGGTCTCGTTCACGGGATCGACCGCGACCGGCCGCGCAATCCTGCGTGCCGGGGCCGAAACGATGAAGCGCGTGACGCTCGAACTTGGTGGAAAATCGCCTATGGTCATTCTCGACGATGCCGATTTCGCTGAAGCCGTGCCCTTCGCATTGATGGCCGGCTTCATGAACAGCGGCCAGGCCTGCATCGCCGGCACCCGTATCCTGGTGCCGCGGGCGAGGCTCGCGGAGTTCGAGGCGGCGATCAAGGCGGCCGTGGCGGAGGTCAGGTCGGGCGCCCCGCGCGATCCGGAAACGGCGATCGGCCCGATGGTCAGCCAACGGCAATGGGACCGCGTCCAGTCCTATATTCGCAAGGGAAGCGAGGAAGGGGCGACGCTCCTAATCGGAGGCGAAGGACGGCCAGAAGAGACGAAGGATGGCTGGTTCGTGCGGCCGACCGTCTTCACCGATGTCCGCAACGACATGACCATCGCGCGCGACGAGATCTTTGGGCCGGTCCTGTCGATCATCCCCTATGGCACCGAGTCTGACGCGATCGCGATCGCAAACGACACCGATTACGGCCTCCACGCCTATGTCGCCGGTTCCGATCCCGCTCGCGCGCAGGCCGTGGCGGACCAGCTGGTCGCCGGGCGCGTCGTCATCAACGGCGCTCCCATGGAGCCGATGGCGCCGTTCGGCGGCTTCAAGCAATCCGGTATCGGGCGCGAGAACGGCGTGTTCGGGCTCGAGGCCTATCTCGAACCCAAGGCGGTGATGGGCTGATCGGGGCAGGCTAGTATCCGGGGCCCGGCTGAACGGCGGGCCCCTGCCTCCACCCGCACGCGGTTCAGGCGTTGATCGCGGGATGGAGCAGGTTTTCCAGGCCGATAGTGCGGTAGATCTCGCGGCGCATGCGGTCGGCGACGCCGTTGACGATCTCCGCGCCGTCCTGCGACGGGTCGACATGGACGCGGAACGGGCGTTTCCCGAAAGGCGCGTCGACGACCCGGACGATCGCGCGGGCGACCTCGTCCGGGTCGGCATCGGCGGGTTCCAGACCGGCGAGGCCCTTGAGCGCCTTGTCGGCGATGCCGGCATAGGGGCCTGACGCATATTCCGCCGCGCGTGCCTCGTCGGCAGGCTTGCCGGAATGGGCGAAGTGGTTGGTGCCTTTGGTGAAGGCGCCGGGCACCATGAAGGTGGTCTCGATGCCCCAGAGCGCGAGCTCGGTGGAGTAGGAGACCGCCAGCGCATCCATCGCTGCCTTGGCGGCGAAATAGGGTGCGAGGAATGGTGGCGTGCCGCCACGCGTCGAGCTTGAGCCGACCCAGACCAGCAGGCCCTTGCCCTGGGCTCTCAGCCGGGGAAGGGCCGCGCGGTTGACGCGCTGCGCGCCGAGCACGTTCACGTCATATTGCTGGATGAACTGGTCGGGGGTGAAAGCCTCCGCCGGCCCGAAGACCATGTGGCCGGCATTGTGGACGATGACGTCGAGCCGGCCGGCTTCACTGATGATCCGGGCGACACCGGCCTCCGCGGACGGGTCCGACTGGACGTCGAGTTCGACCGTGCGCAGATCGACGCCTTCCGCGCTCGCCCATTGCGCCGCAGCCGCGACCTGCGGTGCGTTGCGGCCTTCCGTCTCGCGCATCGAGGCGTAGACGATGTGGCCGGCCCGCGCGAGGGCCTTGGCGGTCATCAGGCCGAAGCCCGAGGAGGCGCCGGTGACGAGGATGACTTGGCTGGACGGGCTGGGCATGACGCTGGTCCCTTGCTGAGCGTGAGATGAAGTGCAGCGGTCCCGGGGAAATCCCGGGCGTGCCGGATCAGATGATCCCGCCATTGGCTCGCAGCGTCTGGCCGTTGATCCAGGCGCCGTCCGGCCCTGCCAGGAACGCGACGGCATCCGCGATGTCTTTGGGCTGGCCGAGGCGTTCGAGCGGGGCGAGCTTCGCGAGGCGGTCGATCACCTCCTGCGGCTTGCCGTCGAGGAAGAGCTTGGTCGCTGTCGGGCCGGGCGCGATCGCGTTGACGGTGATGTTCCGCCCGCGCAACTCCTTGGCGAGGACGCTCGTCATCGCCTCGACCGCAGCCTTGGTCGCGGCATAGACGCCGTAGCCCGGCTGCAGCAGGCCGACGACGCTGGACGAGAAATTGACGATCCGGCCGCCATCGCGCAGCCTCCGGGCGGCTTCGCGCAGGGTGTTGAAGGTGCCTTTCAGATTGACCGCGATCTGGCGCTCGAACAGGGCGTCGTCACTGTCTGCGATATTCGCCAGGGTCATGATGCCGGCATTGTTGATCAGCACATCGACGCCGCCGAAGGCGGCCTCGGCGCTGTCGAACATGCGACGCACCGCCTCGACATTCGTGATGTCGGCCTGGGCGGCGACGGCGCGACCGCCCGCGGCCTCGATCCGGGCGACGAGCGCCTCGGCCGACGCGGCATTGCCGGCATAGTTCACCACCACGGTGAAGCCGTCCTTGGCGAGACGCTCGGCAACCGCAGCGCCGATGCCGCCTGAGGCGCCCGTCACGATCGCGACCTTGCTGCTCGGGTTCGTCATGGTCTTTCTCCTTGGCTCACTGCCGGTGTCCGGCGGCTGTGAGGGGAGAATGGACGTTCCCTTGCGCGGGATAATCAGCCATTATCCGGCATCACTATTCGAACAGGCGAATAATGGACCGCTTCGATGCCATGCGGGTCTTCACCCGGATCGTGGAGCGCCGCAGCTTCACGCAGGCCGCCGAGGATCTCGGCCTGCCGCGCTCATCGGTGACCGATGCGGTCAAGGGGCTGGAGGCGAGGCTGGGCGTGCGCCTGCTGCAKCGGACGACCCGACAGGTCAGCCCGACGCTCGACGGCGAGGCCTACTACCGGCGCTGCCTGGCGCTGATCGCCGATCTCGAAGATGCGGAAGGCGCTTTTGCCGGTGCCAAGCCGAGCGGCCTGGTGCGGATCGATGTCCATGGCACGCAGGCCCGGCATTTCCTGCTGCCGGGGCTGGGCCGCTTTCTGGAGACCTATCCCGGCATTCGCCTGCATATCGGCGAGGCGCATCAGGCTCTCGACCTCGTCCGCGAAGGGTTCGACTGCATCCTGCGGGCGGGCCCGCTCGTCGACAGTCCCCTGATCCGGCGCAAGCTCGCGGAGCTCGGCCGCGGCACCTTCGCGAGCCCCTCCTATCTCGAACGCTTCGGCGAGCCGCGGACGCCGGACGATCTGGAGCATCATCGCATCATTGGCCTGTTCGCTCCCGATGCGGCGAGCGTCAGTCCGCTGGTTTTCACCGAGCGCGACCGGGAACGGCAGATCACCCCGCCTTCCGTGGTGACCGTGACCGGCCCCGAGACGAATGTCGCCTGCGCCTGCCTCGGCCTCGGGATCATTCAGGTCCCGCGCTACCGCGTCGCACCCGAACTGGCCAGCGGCGCGCTCGTCGAGATCCTGGCGGACTATCCTCCGACCCCGTTGCCCGTCCATGTCCTCTATTCGCATACGCGCCAGCTTTCGCCGCGCGTGCGCGTCGCCATCGACTGGATGGCGGAACAGTTCCGGTCCCGCACCATGTAGGGCGGGGAGGCCGCTTGTTGGTATGGTGACGGGGGCGTGGCGCGCCCGAAACCGAGCCTATGATTCTCAAACAGCAGCATCGGCTGCCACCGCCGAAGCGCAGGCACCAGGCGCTGCCCCGTTCATGGCGGTGGGGAGCTCCTGTGCGTTGGGCCCGGCGGCCGCAGTCGGGCTCAGAACCGTTTCAGGCCCTGTGCCGAAGCGTGCGCAACTGGCGCTCGAGAAGCATCAGCCGGATGCCGTGCTGTTTCTGAATGCGGCACATGTCTTCGAGTATGGCCAGCAATTGTGCCATATTGACACCGGCTCGGGCTGGCTCGGGCTCAAGGCCAAGCCGCTGAAACAGGGAGGGGTTTTCGACCAGGCGAGGCATATCCGGCATGGTGTGATCCTCATTTCTGGTGCCCATTGGGCTGTCTTCACGGCCCCGAGGTGTTCCATTCCGGAACACCTCACGCCCGCACCACATGCCCAGCAAGAACGCCGCCAGACATGTCTGGGCCCTCCGCGCGAACCTTCGGCTCAGGACGGCGTTCCGATTGAACGGGGCCAAGGCGCCTGCCGGGAACCAGCCGGCGCAATCTTGGTTCAGTCCAAGGCGCATCAAGCGAGGACGGATCTGATGACACGCACGATCATCCGCTCATTCGACGACCCTGCCGATGCCGAGACTGCCATCACGAGACTGGAAGCAGCAGGCCTGCCGCCAGATGACATCAGCATCATTCGCTCCCCCACAGCGACCATCAGCAAAGATGCCTCCCGGGGAGCCGAGCTCGGCGGCGCTGTCGGCGCGGGCGCGGGCCTTCTGGCCGGGGTGGCAGCACTTCCCCTGCCTGGTATCGGGCCGGTTCTGGCGGCCGGGTGGCTGCTCGGCACATTGGCCGTCGGCACCACGGCCGGCGCCGCAGCCGGAAGCCTGATCGGGGCGCTGACCGGCGCCGGACTGAGCGAGGACGAGGCCCATTTCTACGCGGAAACGATCCGGCGCGGCAGCACGGTGGTCTCGGTCCGCACCTCCGATTCCCATGCCGCGGTCATCGAGAAGATCCTGGATGGAGCCGGTCCGATCGATGCGAAGGCGCGCCGCGGCGAATATGAGCGGGCAGGCTGGAGCCGCTTCGACGAAACGACATCGCCTCCGTGACGCCGCCTCGAGGCGGCCGTCCTCTGAAAGGAGAGGCAAAGCCGGGGTCATGGCTGAGGCTCGGTCGGCATGATAGCGCTGGGCCCGGGACAGGGATCACGGCCGCCTGGGGAGGGAACCATGGATTTTCAGTTGGCGCTCATCATTGGGCTGACCTTCGTGATCCACCTGATCGGCACGCTCGCCTATGCCTTCAGGATTGCGGGCATCCGCACCGGCCACATCGCCATCGCGTTCTCCCTCTTCAACGTTCTCGTCCTGATCTCGCGGACTTCAAATTCATTTCAGGGRCCATTCCTGGCCAAGCGTGTCGAGAACGCCATCAAGAGTCCCATACTCCATGATCTTCATTTCGATTTCGCGCTGATCATCGCCAGTGCCTCGGCCGCCACCTTGATCGGTGGCCTGCTGATCCCGACCTTTCAACGCTACTCGACGATCGCGGTGTCGAGCTTCAAACGAAATCGTTCGATGCCGCGCCTGTTGGCGCGCTCTCTGACGCCACGCGGCGTTTCCCTCCTCGGGACATCGGCCAAGATCCCGAGCTACCAGAATCTCTATCTTCTCAAGCTCCCGACAGATGTTCCCGTGTCGGTCATCCTGATGAATTTCGTAGCCAGTGCGCTTTGGACCGTTGGCGTGCTGGCGGCGATCTATGCCGGAACGATCGATCCGGACTTGCGCGTGACTGCGAGCACGCTGTCCTCAGTGATCAACGGCGTCGCGACGATCATGATGTTCATCCTGATCGATCCCTATCTTGCGGCCCTTACGGACGACACCGTCAGCGGAACCTCGGATGACGGCTTCTTCCGAAAGCTCGTGGTCTGGATGATTGCCGGGCGTTTGGCGGGAACCATCGCTGCTCAGGCCATTCTGGTGCCTGCTGCGCAGTTGATCGTCTGGGTCGCCAAGGCAATCTAGCGCCCGTTGCCTGAGCTCCAACAGTGGGGGGCAAGCTGACTGATCGAGTGCTGCCCGCCGACCCTCGCCAGCAGCGGCGGCCTGACGGCTGCATCGGCCATCATGCGAGACAGGCTTCGCCGCCCGCCGCGACGATCTCCTCCTCGCACATGCTCCGATGCGGCGCCGGTCACCTTGCTTCCGCTCGCTAAGACAGTGTGGTCGCTCTCCCCGACGGCAGTTCCAGCCGCCGGGAGATTTGCGACGCCTCCAGGAGTGCTTCGTCGTGGCTGACGACGACGAGCGCGCCGTCATAGGCGCGCAGCCCGGCCTCCACAGCCTCGATCGAGTCGATGTCCAGATGGTTCGTCGGCTCGTCGAGCAGGAGCAGCGGAGGAGGGGTCTTTCCGCCGAGAACGCAGGCGAGGCCGGCACGCAGCATCTGTCCACCGCTGAGGGACAAGACGCGCTGAAGCGCGGCATCGGCCCTGAACATGAAGCGGGCGAGCGCGGCCCGGCAGGCATTTTCGTCGGCCTGCGGATTGATCCGAAGGAAATTGTCCCTGATCGAGAGCGCTGGATCGAGCAGGCTGACGCGCTGGTCGAGCATGGCGAAACCGGTCAGGACGCGGACGCTCCCCGCCCAGGGCCGCAACTGTCCGGCGATCAACGCAAGCAAGGTCGTCTTTCCCGAGCCATTGGGGCCGGTGACGGCCAGGCGCTCCGGGCCGGTCACCGTCAGGGAGAGGTCGCGGAGAATCGGCCGCTCCCGCTCATGGCCTGCGCTGACGCGATCGATCGTCAGCACGGTTCTGTTCGCCGGCAGCCCTGTCGAGGGCAGGGTTACAGAGAGCGGCTGCAGAATCTCGATGCGCTCGCGTGCGGCAGTCGCGGCCGCCAAGGCCTGCGAGCGTCTGTCCTCGGTGAGGCGGGCATTGCCGCCTCCGCTGTCTTCGCTGCGATCCTTCAGCAGGCCCAGGGCGATCCGTGGCATGCCGCCCTTCGCACCTGTCCTGCGGCCGGCCCCGTCCTTGCGGGCCTTGCGTTCGGTTGCCGCCTGGGCCTCGCGGGCCAATTCGGCGAGATGTTTGTCGGCGTCCGCGAGATCGTGCTGCGCGGCGGCGAGCTCGAGCGCCTTGCGCTCGCGATAGGCGCTCCAATTGCCGCCATAGCGCGTCGCGCCGAGAGAGGTCAGCTCGACGATGGCATCCATGGTCTCGAGCAGTTCGCGATCATGGCTCACGACGATGGCACCAGAGCGCCAGTTGGCGAGGAGATCGATCACGGCGCTCCGGCCTTCCCGGTCGAGATTGTTCGTGGGTTCGTCCAGCAGGAGGAAATCGGGTTCCGCGAAGATAAGCGCAGCGAGGCTGGCCCGCGTGCGCTGCCCGCCGGAGAGGGCAGTCAGTCGCGCCTGCGGTTGCACTTCAAGCCCAACCTGGGCGAGGGCGGCCGACAGGCGCGCCTCAAGCGTCCAGTCGGCTTTCCCGAGTTCGTCGATGGTGGCTTCGCCGGCCGCGGCACGGTGCAGGAGCGCCAGCGCCTCAGTCGCTCCAAACAGCCCCGCGATCGTTTCGTCGGGATTGATCTGGACGGCCTGGCGCAGGACGCCGAGCGTTCCGCTCACAAAAACGCGCCCCGACTGGGGGGAGAGTTCGCCAGAGGTCAACCGGAGAAGCGAGGTCTTTCCGATGCCGTTACGGCCGACGAGGCCGACGCGTTCCGGCCCGAAACTCAGGTCGAGGTCAGAGAGGAGAGAGCGGCCGTCAGGTGCCGACAGCGTCAGATGGGACAGGATGATGGAGGCAGGCATGAATACGGATCTCCCCGGGGGCAAGGCGGACTGGCTTTGCGGTCGGGGTGAAATCCATGGCTGCAGACATCCTGTGGGAACTGATAACGGGCGTTATCTAGCTCCGTGATCCCTCCGGATCAAGCGTCGTACGGAGGCTTTGCATTGCACGCCGGGTCTGGACGGTCGCGCTTTTGGCACAGCCGGAGCTGGGCGAACAGGACAGGGGGCTGTCAGCTAAATGTCAGCTTGCTGAGTGTATGTTTCTCCCAGCGCGGCACATCTTCAGCCCCCCAGCTCTTGTGTCGCGCTTGCATCGGCCCCGCCGTTTCGCACGATCCGGCGGGGCTTCGCATGTCGGTGCCTTGCCCGCGCGGCCCCAAAGTCTGGCTCAGGCGAAGAGCAGTCCGGGGTTCGGCGTGTAGCGGGCGAGCTTGTCCTGGTCGATGCTGACGCCGAGGCCCGGCCGGTCGGGGATCGTCAGCCAGCCCTCGCCGTCGAGCACGAAGGGCTCGGCGAGGATGCCGTCGACATAGGGGCTGCCGCCAATGAACTCGACCAGATCCGCGCTCGGGAACGCGGCGGCCATCTGCAGGTCGGCTGCGAGGCCGAGCGCCGTGTTCCAGCCATGGCCGATATATTTCACGCCGAAATCGTCGGCCATCCAGGCGATGCGGCGCTGCTCCGACAAGCCCCCGACCTTGGTGACGTCGGGCTGGACGATATCGACGGCGCCGCGCGCCAGCCAGGGCAGGAAGGCCTGGCGCCGCGTCAGCACCTCGCAGCCGGCGATCGGCACCGGCGAACATAGCCGCAGCTCGCGATACTCCTCGATCGCGTCGGGCCGCACCGGCTCCTCGAACCAGCCGACATCGAAATCCGCCAGCATTTCCGCGGTGCGCTTGGCCCATTTGAAGCCATGCGGCCAGAGCGCATCGCTCGCGCCGGCATCGACGAAGAGTTTTGCCTTGTCGCCGGCCGCCTCCCGCGCCGCTCGCACGATCGCTTCGTCGAGCCTGGTGTCCAGCGCCCGGCCGAACGGACCCCAGCCGATCTTGAAGGCGGTGAAGCCCTTGTCGCGATAGGTCGCGATCACCTCGCGCATCGCCGCCGGCTCTTCCATCAGCAGCGAGCAATAGGGTTGCACGCGGCGGCGATAGCTGCCGCCGAGCAGCCGCCCGACGCTGAGCCCGGTCGCCTGGCCGAGAATGTCCCAGAGCGCGATGTCGATGCCGCTGATCGTATGGGTGAGCGTACCGCCGCGTCCCATCCAGAACGTGTTCTGGTGCAGCCGTTCGCTGAGATGATCGGGGGAGAGCGCGTCCTCGCCGAGGTACAGCGGCTCGAGCACCTTGAGCCCGGCCTGCACCAGCCGCCCATCCGTGAACGAGCTGCCATAGCCGATCAGCCCCTGGTCGGTATGGACCGCGATCAGGGCATGGATCGAGTCGTCGGGCCGGATCTCCGCCGACCAGCCGCCCTTGGGGCTCTCACCGAAGAGCGGGGCGGCCTCGATCCGGGTGATCTTGAAGGGGGGCAGGCTGGTAGGGCGCTGGGTCGTCATGGCYAGGCTCGTCTGGGAAACAGTCACGCTTCGTCCCTTTCTGCGCGGCGGCGGGCAATGATGGCTTCGTAATCCATGGCCTGGTTCATCACGGTGATGTGCTCGTCCAGCGCGGCGCGGATCGCCGCGATGTCGCCGGCCTCGAACACCACGAGCAGATCCTGGTGCTCC
>NZ_JBFTRC010000057.1:0-28430 GCF_056399325.1 Allobosea sp. 01N443 | reverse complement strand
CGCTGATATCGTGATGGCACTCTGGCGTTCTGCGACAGTCAGCCCGGCAACCATTCGCTCTCCCCCCGGTCATCACACAGCGCGGCTCGCGGTGCTCGAGAGAGGGACCGGAAGGTCGAAATCCGGACCGCGTCAGCCAGTGAATACTTGTCGAGAGCCGCCAGATTGGTGGCCGGCATTGTCAAGAAGATACCCATTAATATGCAGGTCGGCGAGATAGGCAATGACCGCCCCGCCGCCGAACGCACTCGCTCCGCGCATGCGGGCCGGTTGAGTGACGGCCGGGCGTCTGCGCGGCATCAGAATACCACTTGGCGTACTAGGGCCTAACCCGCGCCCATGGCTCAGCACCAGTCACCTGCAGTCCGCCATCAGGCCGGTCGAATCGGCGTCGTCCATTGACGAAACTCAGCCGGAAAATGGTCTGGGCGCCCGCCGTTTGCCGTCGCGAACATCCGCCGGGTTCATGTCAGAAAGGCCAATCGACGCAGCGCTGATGCCGCGAGGGCCGCCATTGGCCAATATCCCCCGCCGATTGACCCGTCTTGCGCCTTCCTCACATTCTTGCCCAACCGGCGTGATCCGGTCTGGCGCGTTCAATGGAGGAACCAGATGCGATCGATGATGCTCGCCCTTGTCGCTCTTTCACTGCTGGGCTGCAGCGGCTCCCCGCAACCCCGGGGCGTCGCCCGCGACCTGACACAGGGGACGGCGCAGTGTTCCAAGCACAAATGGGGCACTTCGGAGATGGCCGAGTGCCTCGATCGCGCGACCGGCAACCAGTCCGCAACGGCCCCCGAGGCCAAGGCGGGCCGCAGCGGCTGAGATCGGGGCGTCGCAGGCTCAAGCCCGCGTTTCGCCCGCTGCCTTACGACGCCGGTCGTGGCGGCGGGCCGCCAGCGACGACAGGCTCTGCACCTGGAAAGCGCACGACGTTGGAGTGCGTGCTGCTGCGTTGAGCGCGGGCAACCGCTTCGAGGAGCAACTCGACGGCGCGCCGAAGTCGGTCATCCTCGGGGTTGTCCCCGTCCAGCGTCAGGAAGGCGTTGATCAGATAGGCCCGGGCCAGTGGGTAATTGGTGCTCATGGCCGCCTCCCTTGCAGCGAGAGGGTCGCGCCAAAGGACGAGCGTTTTGTAAATGGGACCGCTCGCATTTGAGCGATTGCCCGGCAAGGAACGCTCTCGATGCCGGGCCGCGCCGAACGGAGAATGCATGGCGCGACGGTCGGGACCTGACCCGGCGCGCCTCTCGCGGCGCGGGAGCGCTCAATCGACCTTGGTGACCGGTGCCGGCTGCCACGCGCCGCGCTTCACCACGTCCTTCGGGACATAGGTTCGGAAGGTCAGCGAGAACGGCTTGCTGTCGGGGGCCGGAAGCCAGTTCGAGTCCGGAACACCGGCGACGGGCTTGGGGCCGATCCCGATCTTCAGCGAACCGTCTGGCTCCTTCGCTAGGCTTGAATTGGTGTTGAAGTTGAAGCGATTGAGCGGGTTTGCCACCACGCGGTAATCCGGCACGCCGACCAGGATCACCGACCAATAGGCATCGACCACGGATTGCGGAAGCTTGTCGGCGGGGAAGTGCATGACATAACTGTTGCTGCCGTTGAGCGGCTTCTCGTCGGCATCGCGGGTGGCGATCAGGTAGACCGCTTCATCTGGTGTGTTGGCCCAGATGCCGGCAAAATTGACCGAGGTACGCAGCCAGAAATCCTTGCCGTAATTGCCCGCCTGGCCGGCGCCGATCCAGTGATTGCTATAGGGCGCGCTCCTGGTCAGGGCGTATTCCTGGAAGGCGGGAATGACCTTGCGCAGCTGCGTGTCGATGGCGGCGCGCGCCTCCTTGCCGGATGCGGCATAGGCTGCGACGACCCGGACCTTCTGCTGCATCTCGGCGGCGTTCGGCGCGACATCGAGCGCGCTTGCGAGCCTGGCATCGACATTGTCGAAGATCTCGACGCCGATCAGGTCCTTGTTCTCGAACAGGGGCATGGCCGGCGGCGGCTGGATCACCGGCTTGCCGAGGGACCTGACCTTGAACTGGCGCTGAAGCTTCACGGCCCCTTCGGGATCGCCCTTGAGCTCGACCCGCGCCAGCATCTTGGCCTTGCCGGAATGCAGCTCGATGCGCCCCGCACCGGCCGGAATCTTCGCCGTCGAGCCGGGTTTGACCAGCGCAAACGTGCCGAAGGGTTTTGAGGGGAAGGAGCGCTCGTTGATGTTGACGATCACCTCGCCCCATTCATCGAGAATCTCGGCGGTGTAGTAGCGTCCCTTGACCTCGGGCACCTCGAGCAGGACGGGCGTCTTGTCGTCGACGGCGAACCAGGCCTCGAGATAGGCGACGTCGAAATTGGGATTGACGAAATCGGCGGAGCCCAGCGGGTTATACTTGATCGCGTTATAGGCGAAGCCCGGCCCCTTCCGGTCGAGATGTTCCTGYCGGATCACGAAGGCCCGGCCGAGCAGATAGACATAGGCGTCCGCGATCGTCTTCTCGTCCGGCTCCGCCGTGCGCGCCGGGGCTTGCGCGAGGCCCGGCCCGTTCAGCAGGGGGCTGAACGCCAGGAAGGCGAGCAGCGTCGCCACATGTCTGCGGTGCAGGGTCATTGGCGCGCCCTTCGAGGCTTCGTGATCACTCAGGCCGTCCATCGCGCCAAACGATCGGCACGGGGCCGGCAGCGACGGTGACAGGACGGAGGATCGAGGGGATCGCGGACGGAGCCGGAAAGGTAAGGGCGCCACAAACGTGCGGCAAAAGTGCAGGTCTCAAAAATGCAACTCCGCCGGCCCGATCACCATCGGTCGATCCGACCGTCCTGCAATCGCGAGTTGCGGTCAAGCCGGCAACACGCAGGGCAATCGCATCGGCAGTGCAGGGCAGGGTCAGTGCTCCTGGGACTCAGGGAAGGAGGCTCTCGACGCCAACCTGGTCATCGGCTGACGCACAGCGGAAAGCGCGATGCCCAGAGCTCTTGGCGCCGGGTTCCGCTTATGGCAGCACTGCTTCATGCGCGAGACGACCAAGAGTAAGGCAAGGGCCCGCTTTGGATGGGCTTTGGCTATCCCGATCCTCGTCTCGTTTGTGTTCACGAGCGTCTTTGGAATCAAGGCGCGGCGAGCATTTGAGCAGCAGCGCTGCGGCCTCGGTTTGCCATGGGATCGTGCGACGAGCGAAAGCTGGTTGGAGGCTTATTTCCCCGCAGCGTGGCGCGATGTGCAGACCTTGCGACGGTTGTCTTCGGAGTGTTTCGCAGCCTTGCACACCGACCTCACGACGGCCGGCCTTGTTGCGTTCGCCGCCACGGCCGTGCTCGCAGTCCTTCTGGTCGCGCAATCCGGGATCTTGTCCGGAGATGTGCTGCGCCCAGGCAACAGCAACCGTCTGGAGATAGCGATCGGAAGTGCGGCTTGTGCTGTATTTACGATCTGGTGGATCGTATGGTCATTGAGCAACGATCAGTTCATCAACTTTGGTGAGAGGGCCATAAGATGGACTGTTATTTTCAATGGGGAGTATATAGCGCCGTTCAATTTTGCGTTCCTGCTGAATTCCGTCTCTCTCAGGATTGTGGTCGTTGTCCTGCTCGTCTTCGTGAGCTTGAGCTGGCGCGGCTCAGTTGGCGCGACCGGGCCGCGCCAAACCCGGAATGAAGCTCCGTTTGCGATGATGGACCGTCGCGCCAGATCTCGGCGGCGGACGCCAATGCCAATCTAGGAAGCGGCGCGGCGAACGTCCGCAGCGATATCGGATCGGTGCCGGTCGAGCCATGCGGTCGCCTCGGCGCCATCGACGCGGCACTCGAAGGTCGGCCAGGACGGGTCCTCTCGCGACTCGATCTCCAGCCGGTCTCGGGCATAGCGGATCAGCTCGCGGAGCGTTTCATATCCGGGCCGGCCCTCGAGGGCGTCGGCGATCCAGGGCGTCGACCAGCCCCGTTTGGCGAGAAGCGCAATGCTGGCCGGATCGGCCTCCTCGAACCAGGGGGTGGCGTCGAACTCCGCCCGCATCGCCTCATCGGCTGTGTGGCACGTCGCGTGGATCATGCTCCGCTCCTGCTGGTCGGACCCATCATCTGCATCATAGCCCAGCAGGAGGCGCTATGCGCGCGTTTGAACACCACTTAAGCGGCTGCGCGGCGCCTGAACTCCGGCCAACCAGCACAGGATGCTGGCCGGCCCCGCGATGATCCGGTATCATCCACGGGCATGCCGCTCTCTGGGGCGGGTCTTCGCCAAAGCCCTCTCCCAGACCATGCTTTCGGCGCGCGAAGCAGTATTCCCGCAAGCGTATTCGGCTGGTCGCAGCGCATTCCGGCGCGACAGGGAGACCACCAGGCAATCCCACGGCGAGTGACATGCCTCGGATCTGAAACCGCGCAGAGCAGGAGGTAGCCATGCTCGTTCGTGACGCTATGACCGCGCATGCGGAATGGATCTCTCCGGACATCTCGCTGACCGAGGTCGCGCGCAAGATGCGCGACGCGGATATCGGATGCCTCCCCGTGGGAGAAAATGATCGTCTCATCGGAATGATCACGGATAGAGACCTTGCCTGCCGTGGCTGCGCCGAAGGGGCCGATCCCAACACGACAAAAGCGAGAAAGGTCATGACGGCGGGTATCACCTGGTGCTTCGAGGACGATGACATCAGGGATGCGACGCGCCGCATGACGGACAAGGAGATCCATCACATGCCGGTGATGAACACGCAGAAGCGGATGACTGGCATTCTCTCTCTGTCCGATTTGGCGCTGAGAGCGCCGAAGGATTTGTTCGGCGAGGTCACACGGCTTGTTGCCCGCGACGCATCGCGGCACGCTTCCGAACCCATGGCCCACTAGCTGTCCAAGCCCGGACGGCTTTTCATCCGGGACTGGGCCGAGAGGCTGGGGTTGCAAAGCTCCGCTTCCTGGCCCGGAGACGCCGGGATGGCAGGGCCAGCATCCTGGCGTTGCCGGTTCGACGCCCATGCCAACCTAAGAACCGGACTCCATCAGCAGGTCGGCAAGCCGGCTTTGCCCAGTCCACAGAGCCGCGCTCCAGCCCCGCGCGATTGCGGCCTCAACATTCGCCGGGGCGTCGTCGATCAGGAACAGCTCGTGCGGCTCAAAACCTGTTCGCGCCTCGATGGCGGCGAAGAAGCCCTGAGCGGGCTTCGCCCAGCCCAGCGCCGCCGCATAGTGGATGGCGTCGAAATGGCGCTCGAAGCCGAGCGTGTGCCAGAGATATCGTGCGCGCTCATGCTCCTGGACTGTCGCGAGATGCAATTCCAGGCCGTGCGCTCGCAGCTCCGCCAATTGTCCCAGCAGGTCCCGATCGACGTGGGAATCCTGTTCGAACCAATATCGGACGAGGGTGCCCGCATTCACTGTCGCGCCCATTTTCGCCAATGCGGGCTCAAGTCGCGCATGGAGATCAGCACGGCCATGGATGATGTCGGGCCAATGCGGGGCGAAGAACTCCGCCTGCAAGGTCTCCCTGGAGAGACCGAGATCACGTTCGAGATGAGCCGCCCATCCCCTTGGATYGGGATGTACGATCAGCACGCCGTCGACATCGACCATCACCGCCTTGAAGCGCATCGCGTCAGGATAGGCGGGCATCCTGCTCGTGAGAAGAGCCGGAATCGCCCCTGGCGGGAGCAGCGTGCGGCGTCGCCACCACTCTAATACGCCGTCCAGCCGCCATCGGTCGCGTAGGTGCCGCCGGTGAGGTTTGAGGCTTCGTCCGAGAGCAGGAAGAGCATGATCGCGACCTGTTCCGCCGGCGTCGCGTCGCGCTTATGGGAATCGGCCGCCTGCAGCAGGCTGTCGGCCTTCAGCATGCTCATGCTCGGGCCGCCGCCTGTGTCCTGCAGCTTCCTGGTCACGAGCTCCAGCGCGCGCTCGACCATCGGGGTTGCGGTCTGGGCCATGTTCACCGAGTTGATGCGGATCCCATAGGCGGCATAGTCGATCGCGGCCGAGCGGGTGAGGCCGGTCACCGCGTGCTTGCTGGCGACATAGGCCGGATTTCCGCCGAACCCGGTTAGCCCGGTGACCGAGCCGACATTGACGATGGCGCCGCCGAGATTCTGTTTCACCATCTGCTTGAGCTCGGCGCGCATCGACTTGAACACGCCGGTCGCATTGGTGCGCAAGACATTGTCCCAGTAGGCGTCCGTGGCCTCATGGATCGGCGCGAAGAGCAGGTGTTTTTGCCGCTCGTATTCGATCGGCGCGCCGGAATAGACGCCGTCCATGACGCCGGCATTGTTGATGGCGTAATCGAGCCGGCCGAAGCGAGCGACCGCGACCTTCACCATCTGCTCGCAGGTCTCGGTGTCGGAGATATCGCCGAAGACGAACTCCGCCTTTCCGCCTGCCTTCGCGATGGCGTTCATGTGTTCGGAGCYCTGTTCCTGCAACCAGTCGGCACCGACGACATTGGCGCCCTCGCGGGCGGCACGCTGGGCCGCGAGCGCGCCCATGCCGCGCGCGCAGCCGGTGACGATGAGCGTCTTGCCCTTGAAGCGCTCGGGGATGAAGTAATCCGGGCTGAGCGGCGCGACGTCCCTGGTACCGATGCCGCGCTTGCCCGTCTGGGCCTGGGCTTCCGTGGCAAGCGAGAGCCCGCCGGCTGCGCCGGCGGAGGAGGCGAGCGCGATGGCCTTCAGCAGATCTCGGCGTTCCATCGATCGGTCCCTTCCGGTTCTGGGCGGCACGGCGGACAGTGGCAATGCGTCGGGACGAACGGCGGCCGCCTCGGGACTGCCGGGGGCGGCGACATGACCATGGGCAGCGACCTCCCGCAGCGGGAACAGGCTTTTGCTCAGATCGACGATTGTATCCGACGCAGCGCGACCTGGGAAAGGCGAGGCTGTACCGGCATGGACGCAACTTCTACTAGAGGCTTTGTCTCAGCAGCGCGACGACGGCGACCCCGGCGAGCGCTGCCGCAAGGTCGCTGCCGCTCGCTTTCATGACCAGGATGGCCGCGGCGAGACCTGCGCATTCCGGGACGCGTCCCTGGAGTACGACCGGCGCCATGATGCCCGTCATGACGCCGATGGGGAGGGCTCGCAGCGCCGCTTCGCGCCTGGGCGTCAAAGCAACGAAGCGCATGAAGAAGAACCCGCCGGCGCGGCAGAGATAGGAGGCCGTCGCCATCACCACGAGCGCGATCGCGAAGCGCTGGTCGAGGCTCACGGCAGGGCCTCGCTCGGGGCCGGATTGCGGAAGAGCAGGGCGCCGGCTGCGGCTGCGGCAAGTCCGCCGGCGACGATGATCCAGCCGCTGGAGACGAAGGGAGCGAGCATCACAGCCGCAAGGCCGGCAGCGAGCACCGGTCCGAGATCGGCCTTGCCCTTCCACATCCCGATGAGGAGCGCTGCTGAAAAGGCGATCAGCATGAAGTCCAGGCCGTAGCGCGCCGGGTCGCCGATCAGGCCGCCGCTGAGGCGGCCGATCAAGGTGCCGAAAATCCAGGGCGCGAACATCGCGATCCCCGAACCCAGCACGAAGGCCGCATCGTCCTGACCGTGTTCCCGCTCGGCCATCGCCAGCGCCCAGTTGCCATCGCCGAGGAAGAACAGGGTTCCGTAGCTTGCGAGCGGCGGCGCTCCCGCGAGCCAGGGGCGCAGTGCCGCGCCATAGAGCACGTAGCGCGCGTTCATCAGCACGATAGCGGCGAATAATGGCAGCAGCTGCGCCCCGTCCCGCCAGACCTGAAGAGCCGCCATCTGCGCCGAACCGGAATAGATGAAGATGCTGGTCAGGACGGATTCGAGCGCGGAAAGCCGTGCCTCCGTTGCCAGGATGCCGAACACGACGCCGTAGAGGAGCACGCCGGGAGCCAATGCCTGGGCGCGGACGAAGCCGTGCTTGAAGCCGGAGAGGGTGAAAGGCGATCGCGCACCCGATGCCATGTCAACTCTTTCTAACCTTTTACAAGGTTAGTATTGTCGAGCAGCCATCGCAGCTGTCAAGTACGTCCGGCAAGAAGGGAAATCTGGTTTGATCCAGCCGGCCACCGACCCGCGCTCCTATGCGACCCATCCCCCGCTAGCGTTGGGGGGAGCGCTTTGTCTCGACTTCATCAACACGACGGCCTGGCGGGGCGACCCGGCGCGAAGCGCAGAGCGGCTGCACGACTATGCCGAACTGGTGCATTGGGCCACCGGGCTGGAACTCATCGACACGCGCTCCGCCGCGCTGCTTTTGGATGAGGCCGAGGCGAAAGTCCGGGCAGCAGAGCAGGTCCACGGTTTGGCGCTGCGATTGCGGGGAGAGATCGAACAGGCCCTCGATCCGGCGCATGCCGGCCTGGCGCGACTTGTCGAGGTCGAAGCGTTGCTGCGCGACATCGAACGCGTGGGGCAGCTCGTCGACACTGGTGCCGCCCGCATCCATCACTGGCACCCCAGCGGATCACCGCCGGATCTGCGGCTGCCGCTGCTGCCGGTCGCGGTCTCGGTGCTGGAACTGGCGGCGTCGCGCAGGCGATATCATCTGCGCCGCTGCGCCGATCCGAGCTGCGGCTGGGTCTTCCTGGACGAAACGCGCAACCAGTCACGCCAATGGTGCTCGATGGAGGGCTGCGGCAACCGCGCGAAGGCGCGCGCCCACTACGCGCGCCGCAAGGCGCGCGGGTGAGGCTCGACGGACGATGGGCTTGTCAGTCCGATCCTTCCGGCGCGTCGTTCAAGCCATCGGGCCTGGAATTCCGACAGGATCGTCGGACTGAGGCCGGCGCTCGGGCGATAGCGCGGCAGTGGTCTGACCATTCGGCGCGCCATTCAAAGGCGAAGGCGCGCTGCCATTCCCGCTCTCGTCGACCGCGGTCGCCCTGTCGGGCGCCGCCGCATCCGGCGTCAGTGGCCGAGGAGGGATCGGTACAAGCTCAAGTACCGGTCGGCCATCCGCTCAACCGTGAAGCGCGCGGCGACTGACGCCCGGCAGGCTGCGCGATCGATCTCTCCGATACGGTCGACAGCCGCGACGGCTTCATCGACGCTGTCGACCAGGAAGCCCGTAACGCCATGCTCGATCAACTCCGGCATCGAGCCGCGGTTGAAGGCGATGACCGGCGTGCCGCAGGCAAGCGCTTCGACGACGGATAATCCGAAAGGCTCCTCGAAACTGATGAGGTGAAGCAGCGCGCGCGCCGAGCCCAGGGTTTTCGTGCGTAGCGCCCCGCCAACCGGGCCGAGATAGACGACCGAACGATCGTCGAGTGCGGGAACCACCTGCGCCGCGTGGTAGCCCTCATCCTGGACGATGCCGGCCATGACCAGCCGCCGACCCGCCCGCCGCGCCGTCGCGATCGCTTCCGCCGCGCCCTTATCGGGGTGGATGCGACCAAAGAAGAGCAGGTCCTGGCTGCCATCAGGGTCGAAGGGAAAGTCCTCGAGCCGGATGCCATGATGAATCACGGCAGCATAGCGCAGGTCCCGATGGCGATCGGCCTCGCTGATCGCGACATAATGGACGCGATCCTCATAGGTCTTGAAGACGGGCAGGATGCGGTCCGACGAGAAGCCGTGGATCGTCGTCACGACCGGCGTCTCGACCAGTCTGGAGAATGCGAGCGGCACGAAATCCGCCTGATTGTGGAGGAGGTCGAACTCGCCTGCGCGCTCGAAGACATGGGCAACATGCAGCATCTCCCAGACCTTGGCGTCGATGGCAGGGTTCTCGGAATAGGGCGCCGGGCAAAGACCCGCGAGCGTGCCGGAGGTCAGGCTGTCCCTGGTGGCAAAAAGCGTGACATCGACGCCGCGCTCCACCAGGGCCTCAGTCAGGAGGCTGGTCACCAGTTCCCATGGACCGTAATGGCGGGGCGGCGTCCGCCAGGATATCGGCGCCAGCATTGCGATGCGCAAGCGATCGGCCTTTCCTCGTTCAGGATCAAGCGGCAAGGATGACGCCTTCGTCTGGCCGGAGCAGCAGCACATCGTTCTCGATGAGGGGCGCCGCGGCGAGCGTCGAAAGCAGCAAACGGCAACCGGTTGTGTCCCTGGGTAACGCCAGGCGCTGCGGCTGTCCGCCGAGATTGAGCGCGATGATCAGCCGCTGAGCGCCCTCGCGCCGCTCATAGGCAAGGACGTCGCCGTCGGATTCCAGCAGCGCGAAGGCGCCGACCGCCAAGGCCGGATGGTCGCGCCTGAGTGCCAGCAGCTGGTGATAGAGCCGGAGGATCGAGGCAGGCTCCGGCATCATCCGCGCGACATTCCGCGTCGGCCAGTCCGCATTGAGTGGCAACCAGGACTGGGCCGTGCTGAAGCCCGCATGGGCGCTTCCATCCCACGGCATCGGCGTACGCACCGGATCGCGGCCCAGGCCGAGCCCGGGTTCACGCAGGCCGCGCGGGTCGTGCAGCTGTTCGGGCGGGATTGCGACATCGCTCAGACCGAGTTCGTCCCCGTAGTAAAGCGTCGGACCGCCCCGCAGCGTCAGAAGCAGCATCGCCGCGACGCGGGCTTGAGCCTGTCCAAGCCTGGTGGCGACGCGGGGCCTGTCATGATTGCCAAGCACCCAGTTCGGCCAACCGCCCGGCGGAAGTGCCGCCTCGTAAGTGGCGATGAGCGCAGCCATCGCGCGCGCCTCCCAGACGGCCTCGATCAGTTGGAAGTTGAAAGGCAGATGCATTTCCGGCCGTTCACGTCCGTAATAGTGCATCAGGCGATCGACCGGCAGATAGATCTCGCCGATCAGCACGCGCTCACCGCGCCCGGCCGCGCCGTACCCGTCGGCAATCGCGCATCTCGGCAGCGATCACATGGACTTCCGCCTGGTCGGTCGAATGGAGCTGGAGCACGCGGTGCATCTCGGCGAGCGCGGGGTGATAGGCCGGGTTCGGCGGATTGTCCGGGAAGCTCCCTGCCTTGATCAGGTGCCAGAGTACGTCGATACGGAAACCGTCCACGCCACGGTCGAACCAGAAACGCATCACGTCGTACATCGCAGCCTGGACGGCGGGGCTGCGCCAGTTGAGGTCCGGCTGCTGCTTCAGGAAGGCGTGGTAGTAATATTGGCCGGTGGCTTCGTCCCATTCCCAGGCCGAACCGCCGAAATCGCTCACCCAGTTATTGGGCGGCCCGCCATCGGGAGCGGCATCGCGCCAGAGATACCAGTCGCGTTTCGGATTATCGTGCGAGGAGCGGCTCTCGACGAACCAGGGATGCCGGTCGGAGGTGTGGTTCGGGACGAAATCGAGCAGGATCTTGATCCCGCGCGCATGGGCCTGGGCGAGCAGATCGTCGAAATCGGCGAGCGCGCCGAAACGCGGATCGATGTCGCAGTAATCGGCAACGTCATACCCGAAATCGACCATCGGCGAGGGATAGATCGGGGAAATCCAGATCGCGTCGATCCCGAGGCCGGCGAGATAGTCGAGCCGTTGCCCGATACCCCTGAGATCGCCCATGCCATCGCCATTCCCATCCTGAAAGGAGCGGGGATAGATCTGGTAGATCACGCCGCTCTGCCACCAAGGCGCGGTCATGGGAGCGGGATGCCAGGAGCGGCCGCAGCGGCGGCGCGGTCGAGCGCTTCCTTGTTCAGCCGCTGATCCTTGAACCTGGCGGAGTTGGCGTCGCGGGCTTGAATGATGGCCTCAGTCTCTGAGCTGATCCGGTTGCGTGACAGGGATCGGGTTTGCGTCTTGAGGGATGCGGCTTCCGCCTGGGTGCGGGCTCTGGTTTTTTCGGACAGCGGCTTCTCCCGATCGGCGCTAAGCCAATACCACCGGCGGATATGAAAAAGGCCAGGCGTTGAACCTGGCCCTTCCTTCCAACCTCATGACCGACACCAGTACATCCGTGGCTATCGGTGAAGCTGAATAGCGATTACGCGGCTTGCAGCTGCTCGGCGGCCATCTTGCCGGATTTGGCGTCGCGGACCGCTTCATAGCCAAGCTTCTGGCCTTCGACGATCTCGCGCATACCAGCGCGTTCGATGGCGGAGATATGGACGAAGACGTCCTGGCTTCCGTCATCTGGCTGAATGAAGCCGAAGCCCTTGGTGGAATTGAACCATTTTACTGTGCGGGTGCTCATCACGAACTCTCCTTCTGGCAATACTTGTCGGCCACCGAGCGAATGCCCGATGGGTTCACCACGATTTTCGAAGGGGGTTCGTCAGGCGCGCATAAACACGCGGAGAAAACAGCCAAAAAATTATCGACAATCAGACAGTAAACGAATTATCGAAAAAGTAAACAACAAGTTTCATTACGGAAGAAATCAAAGAACAAGGTGCTTGGCTCGAGAAAGAATTGACCCTGTTCAGCGATGCCCGTTCGTCATGACGTGAAATATCGGTGCCGATGATGCCGAAATTGCCGAGGAAGCCCGGAAAGCTGAGAGTCCGCCTGAGGATGATCTGGGTTGGCGGAGCGCCCGCTTGAGCCGCTGCGCTCGCTGACGGGGAGCACGGGCTGACCCGTGAGTTGACGAGGCCTCAATGTAAATTTCAAAAAACAGCAGAGAATGGCACTGCGGTGAAAAGAAAATCTGTGATCGAAAAAGATGATACTGTTGGTCATCGGACAATTTTATTCCGATGAGGAAAGATAAAATCATGAAAATCCCAGCAGAACTGAAGCCGGCCGCCTGGGGCGCCGTCGGTGGAGCTGTCGCGCTTGCAATTATCGGCTTCAGCTGGGGCGGCTGGGTCACGCWGGGTAGGGCGGAGCGCGACGCCGCGGCGCGTTCCAGCACGGCGGTGATCTCCGCCCTCTCGCCGATCTGCGTGGTCAGGTTCCAGCAGCAGGCCAACGCGACCGAACAACTTGTCGAGCTGAAGAAGATCGGCTCATGGCAGCAGGGCGAGTTCATCGCGAAGGGGGGATGGGCGACAATGCCGGGTAGCTCGTCACCCGATTCCGATGTCGCCAAAGCCTGCGCCATCGCTCTCGGGCTGACCAAGACCTGAGGTCACTCCGGCGTCGGGTGGCCGCTTGCGCGTGGCCCCTTGTCTTCGTCCGCGGATGGGCGGCTTTCGATGCCCAGCCGCGCGCGATAGGGGATTGTCCCTTCAGGCCTTCGGAAACCAGATCAGCCCGGCCGGCTTCGGGATAAGGCCGATTGGCTTGCCGGGCTCCAATCCCCTGGCATCCTCAGGCGGAACGCTGGCGACGATCGCGCTGCCGTCGCCGAGCCGGGCATGGAGATTGGCGATCGCGCCCTGATAGGAGATCTGCTCGACGGTGGCCTTGAGGCTGCCCGGGGAGGCGTGATCGGCAAGCGCGATCGCCTCCGGCCGCAGAAGGGCTTCGCCCTGGGCACCGGGTACCGCGGCGGCGCCGGGATCGTGCAGGCGCATCTCCAGCCCGGCCGCAAGCTCCGCGACGGCGTCCTGTCCCTCACGGCGCAGGATCCGGCCGGCGAGGAAGTTCGCCCTGCCGATGAAATCCGCGACGAAGCGATTGGCCGGCCGTTCGTAGATCTCGCTGGCCGAGCCGATCTGCTGCAGCTGGCCGTCCTTCATCACCGCGATCGTGTCGGCGATGCTCATGGCTTCGGTCTGGTCATGCGTCACGAAGATCGAGGTCAGCCCGAACTCGCGCTGCAGACGCGACATTTCGAGGCCTGTGCTCTCGCGCAGCTTGGCATCGAGATTGGAGAAGGGCTCGTCGAGAAGCAGGATCGACGGGTTGATGACGAGCGCGCGGGCGACCGCCACACGCTGCTGCTGGCCGCCCGAGAGCTGGCGTGGAAGCCTGTCTGCGAGGCCCGACAGCTTCAGCTTGCCCAGCATCGCCGTCACGCGCTGTTCGCGCTCGGCGCGCGCCACGCCGCGTCGGCGCAATCCGAAGGCGATGTTCTCGGCGGCGCTCAGATGCGGGAACAGGGCGTAGTTCTGAAACACGAGGCCGGTGTCGCGCTTATGCGCCGGAAGGGTCGTGATGTCGCTGTCGCCGACGCGGATCGAGCCGGATGTCGGCGCGATGAAGCCCGCCACCATCCGCAGCGTCGTCGTCTTGCCGCAGCCGGAAGGGCCGAGCAGCGCGAGCATGCGGCCTTGCGGGATTTTTGCGCTCATGTCGGCGACGGCGACCGCCGAGCCATAGGTCTTGCGCAGGTTTTGAAGCTGGATGTCCATGGTCAGTTCCGGCGGCCTCCGAAGGTGCCCAGCAGGTGATAGAGGATCATCAGGCCGAGCGTCGCCAGGACGAGCAGGCCAGAGACCGCTGCAACGGATGGCTCGAAGCCGAGCTGGACCGCCGAGTAGATCATAACCGGCAGCGTCGGAGCCCCGGGCTCCGCCAGGAACAGCGCCAGCACCACCTCGTCGAAGGAGGTGATGAAGGCGAGAACCGTGCCGGCGACGATGCCGGGCCGGACCACCGGCAGAACGACCAGGAAGAAGGCGGCGACCGGCGAGGCCCCGAGATTGCGCGCGGCCTCCTCGAGGCTGCGGTCGAAGCGGCGCAGCACCGGCAGCGAGACGCGCAGCACATAGGGTGTGCAGACGATCACATGCGCGGCAACGAGCTTCCAGGAACCGGCAAGAAGGCCGGTGCGCGTGAAGAACAGCGTGAGCCCGACGGCGAGCACCAGGGTCGGCAGGATGAGCGGCGAGAGGAAGATGGCTTCGAGCAGCCGCCGGCCGGGAAAGCTGAAGCGGGTCAGCGCATAGGCCGCCGCGACGCCAATGGTGCAGGCGATCAGCGCGCTGACGAGCGCAATGCGCAGGCTGACGGCGAGCGCCGAGAGATAGCGCGTGTCATGCAGCGCGGCGGCGTACCATTTGAACGTCAGTCCCCGGGGCGGGAAGGCGAGGTAGCCGGTATCGCCGAGCGGTGCGGCGACGACGACGAGGATCGGCAGCAGCAGGTAGACGAAGGCGAGTACGGCCAGCAGCAGCAGCACGAAGCCGAGCGGTGAACGGAAGGAGATCGTCATCGCGCCGCCTCGCGTTCGCCACGGCCTTCGAGCAGGGCGCCATAGGCCAGGGACAGCGCGAGCACGGTGACCAGCAGGATGGTCGCCAGCGCCGCGGCAAAGGGCCAGTCGAGCAGCTCGATCGCCTGTTCGTAGATCGCCGTCGCCATCACATTGGCCCGCGCGCCGCCGACCAGGCTCGGGGTCGCAAACGCGCTGATCGCCAGCGAGAAGACCAGGAGCGAGCCGGCGACGATGCCGCCGCTCGCAAGCCGCAGCGTGACGAGGCCGAGCGCGACGCTTGGCCGGGCGCCGAGGCTCATCGCGGCATATTCCAGATCGCGGTCGATCGACTTGAAGACGCCGTGCAGCGTCAGGATCATCAGGGGCAGCAGCACCTGCGCCAGCGCGATGATGACGCCGGACATCGTATACATCGTCTGCACCGGCCGGTCGGCGAGCCCAAGCGCCATCAGGCCGTGGCTGAGGAGCCCGTCGCGGAAGAAGAGCACCATCCAGCCGAAGGAGCGCACCACGGCGCTGACCAGCAGGGGGAAGGTCGTGAGCAGCAGGAGAAAGCCCGCCCAGCGCGACTGTGCGCGGGCGAGCAGATAGGCGGTGGGCACGCCGAGCACCAGCGTGATGGCGGTCACGGCCGCACCGAGCCCGAGGGTGCGCCCCAGGATTTCCCAGTAATAGGAATCCCCGGCAAAGCGCTGATAATGCGCGAGCGTGATGCCGGTTGCGTCGCTCGCGCTGATCGCCAGCAGCGACGCCTGCGGCCAGATGAAGAAGACCGCGTAGACGAAGGCGCAGGGAGCAAACAGGAGGACGGGCGCGAAGAGCGCCCACCGCGGCCCGCTGCTGCGCGTCGCTGCCTTGGTCACCGTGCGATTTCCCGGTTCCAGCGCTCGATCCAGGAGGCGCGCTTGGCGTTGATCTTGTCGCGGTCGAGCTGCGCGAGCTTGTCCACCGAGGGAACCTCGCCGGTCAGATCGGCCGGGAGCTTGGTCTCGGGGTTCGAGGCGGTCCAGCGCATCGTGCGGGCGATTTCGATTTGTGCCTCAGGCTTCAGCATCGCGTCGATCGCGGCATTGGCGATGTCGGCATTCTTGGCGCCCTTGGCGACGCAGGCTGTGATGAAGACCGCCGGGCTGCCTTCCTTCGGCGTCGCAAAGGCGACCGGCAGGCCGGCCTGCTGCAGCTTGAACGTATTGCCGGTGTCGTAGGGCATGATCCAGATATCGCCCTGGCCGAACAGCGTCGGCAGGTCGGAAGCCGCCTTGAAGATCGTCTCACCCTTGATCTGCTTCATCGCCTCGAAGCCGGGCTCGATATTGTCCTCGCTGCCGCCAAAGGCCTTGGCGAGCATGACGAGGAAATCGACACCATAACCGTTGGTGATCGCCGGAAAGGCGATGTGACCCTTGTATTCCGGCTTCAGGAAGTCCTTGTAACTCGTTGGCGGAGTGGGAATCTTGTCCTTGCGGTAGACGATTCCTTCGGCGATCACTGCCCAGGTCACCCAATGGCCGTCCGGATCCTTCAGCCCCGCCGGGATCTGTCCAAGCCGGGAGACGCCCGAGAGCGGCTGGCTCAAGCCCTCGCTCTTGGCGAAGGCTTCCTGGCCGCCCGAGAACTGGAACAGGTCGATCTGCGGGTTGCCGGCCTCGGCCTTCATGCGGGCGAGCGCAGCCGCCGACTGCATCGGCACTTGCGTCGACGAGGCGCCGGTCGCCTTGTCGAAGGGGGTGAAGACGGCCGACTGGATGATGTCCATGGTCGAGCCGCCGAAGCCGGAGCTCACCAGCTTGCGGCCGGCGAAGGCTTGAGCCTGGGCCTGGCCCGAGGCAAACGGCAATGCCGTCGAGGCGGCGAGCGCTGCAAGAAGCTGGCGCCGGTCAAGAGAGCTGGTACCCATCACGATCCCCTGTTTGTTGGACCGGGCATCCGAACCCGGTCTGGAATTACCGAGTTCAAGTGCAAGGCTCAGGCCGCGTCATATCCCTTGGTCCCGACCAGCTCGAAAACCTGGTCGCCATTGTAGATCGGCATATGCGGGCGGCGGATCGAGCCGACCCAGGCCTTCTCAACCGGGCAGCGCACCTCCTCGACGACATCTCCGAAGAGATCGACGATATCGGCGAGATGCTGGTCCTTCACCACGTCGTCGCCAGGCCCGACCTTTGGAATGAACAGGCCGCCCTTGATCGCCTTGTGATGGATCGCGTCGCCGCCGAGGCGGAACTGCGCCGGCAGGACCGGCGCGCCCGGCAGCATGCCGCGCGCCTTGCAGACATTGAAGATCGCCAGGGTGAGGCGATCGAGATCCTCGGCGGTCACGCGGGCGCCGCCGCCGCTCTCGACGATGAGCGAGGGCTTGCCGCTCCTAGTGTAATGCGTGAAATGGCAGCCCGACAGGCCTTCTTCCAGCGAGTTCCAGACATTCGGCGCGCCGCAGGCGCGTCCCAGCCGCTCGGACTCGATGCCCTCGGGCGTGCCGTTATTGTGGAACAGCGTGTAATGGCAGGTGATCGTGAGATCGCCGCCCGAATGCAGGTCCAGCATCGCGTCGGAATGGGCCAGCGACAGATCGAGCAGCCGGTGAGCGAGCTGATAGGTGTGGTGGCCGCGCGGATCGCCGGGGAAGACGCGGTTGAGGTTGTAGCCGTCCTGTGGGGTGAGCCGGTTGTAGCCGCGGAAGCCGAGCGGATTGGCCAGCATCAGGCAGACCACCCGGCCGGAGAGCTCGTTCAGGTCCACCGTCTTCAGGAAGCGCTGGATCGCGAGCGGGCCAACCACTTCCGGGCCATGGATGCAGGCCTGGAGCCAGAGCGTCGGGCCGTCCTTGCGCCCTTCGGCGATCAGGACCGGCGAGTAGATCGCGCCATCCGGATAAGAGCCAAGCTCGACATGGCCGCGGGTGATCTCCCCCTTGGCCGGTTTGGCTGTCCCGATCATCATTGGCTCCGCTCTCTCGTTCGCGGCTGTGCAGTACGTGCTCGCTGTTGTTATGTATCCTGAGTCGTCCCATATATGTCAACACTGTTATCTCTAATGGAACAGCAATGAGCTCGCTCGAAAATGGACTGCGCATTCTCTCCCTCGTCAGAGAGGAGCGACCCGTGTTGCGTGTGGGCGAGGTCTGTCGCGAACTCGACATGCCGAAGGCCTCGGTCTCGCGGCTGCTCAAGACGCTCTCCGAGGCCGGCCTGCTGGAGCGCGAGGAGCGTGACCAGGGCTATGTGGTCGGTGGAAAGGCGCTGGATCTGGCCGCGCTCTATCTCGCGCGGCACAACCTGCTCGATCTCGTGCGGGTCGCTATCGACGATCTGGTTCGCGAATTCGGCTTCACCGGCCATGCCGGCATCGTCGCGGGTCACGAGCGCGTGCTGCTCGTCGCGCAGCAGGGCACCTATGCGCTGCAGCACACCGGCTCGGTCGCCGAGCGCAAGCCAGCCTTCGATTCGATCATCGGACGGGCGATCCTGGCTCGCCTCGATGACGCGCAGGCGATGGCGCAGCTCGATGCCCAGGGCAAGCTCGGCATCCGCGCCAGCATGAGCGACGACGATGTCAGGGCCGAGTTCGCCGCCATCCGCAAGGACCGGATCGCCCGCTCATCGAGCCTGATCACGCCGGGCATCTCCTCGATCGGCGCAGCCATTGCCGATCCCGGCCGCAACGAGATCATGGGCCTGTGCCTGTCGTTTCCGACGATTGCGGCCGATGCGGCGATCCAGGACCGCATCGCTTTGAGCGTCGCAAGGCATGCGCAGGCGATCGGCCTGCGCATGCGCGATCCGGTCTGGTTGCAGGGGGACTGACCGGAGCGGCCGGCGGGGCGTTTCWGCGAGCCCCGCCCTGGGCRCGAGGGGGCATGGTCCGGGCCGGATTGGGCGCGGCTGGTCTGCGCTTMGAGGCACCGCGACCGCGATGGCGGGGCGGATTGGGGGCGTCAGGCCCGCCAGGAAGCGGCCATGCCGCTCCACGCCGCGCGTGAGATGAGCGTCGAAGCGTTTGGCGAGGGAATGGAGCAGGGCCAGGAGTTTGAGGGTACGCTGCAACATTCATGACGGCACGCATTCTGTCGGTGCGCATCTCTTCACGGGATGTACCTGACAGATATTGCGCGTCATTCTGCTTGCGATGTGCTTCTGCAGAGCGCGCCATAAACGCTCCATAAGCCACCCGCCGGGCCGTTCTGCGCCCGGCATGTCAGCAGGGTTTGGGCTTGTCGATGCGAGCCCGGCCGGGCGTTCCCGGGCACGCGGCGCCCTTACGTGAGGCCCATGCCGATCCGCATCGAATCCTTATGCGGAACCAGCCGAGACTGTGACGGTGGTCGCGCCTGACCGTCCTCCCGAGCGGGACAGCCTGTCGGGACGATGGCCCGCAGCGACGTGCCACGATCGATGGTCTGACAGGGTGAGGTTTCCGATGGATCACTGGCTTCGCGGGATGTTCACCCCGTTGGTGACGCCCTTCAGCGGCAATAGCCTGGACGAACCAGCCTTCCTGCGACTGGTGGATTGGCAGATCCAGGAGGGCGCGGACGGCATCGTTCTCGGCTCYGCCAGCGGCGAAGGCTCGACGCTGACGGATGAGGAGCGCATGCGCTTGCTCAGGCTGGCGCGGGCCGCTGCGGGGCCGGTCTATCCCATCATCGCGGCGGCCGGGTCGAACGCGACGGCGCAGAGCATCGCCGATGTCCGCAACGCCACCGCGGCGGGAGCCAATGCGATCCTGCTGCGTCTGCCCTATTACAACAGGCCGACCCAGGCCGGTCTCGTCCAGCACATCCTGTCGGTTGCCGCCGCGACCCCCTTGCCGTTGATCATCGACAATGATCCCGAGCGCTGCGCGGTCGAGCTCGCGCCCGAAACCCTGGCCGAACTGGCGGCGACGCCGACCATCATGGGCGTGCTCGAGCGTCGCGGCGACGTCGCGCGCTGCGACCGGATCATGCGCAGCTGCAGCCGGCATTTCATGCGCCTGACCGGTGCCGGCGACACCATCCCCGCCTATCTTGCCTCCGGCGGCTGCGGTGCGATCACCAGCATCGGCAATCTTGCGCCGCGGCTGCTGGGCCGGATCAGGGAGGCCTGCCGCATCGGCTCCTTCGAGCAGGCGCAGATCCTGCAGCGCCGCCTGGTTCCGCTCCTCGGCCTCACCGCCCGGGAGCCGGACCCCGTCGCCATCAAACTGGCATTGTCGCTCCAGCATCCCGGCATCAGCCCCGCCTGTCGGCTGCCCCTTGTCACGGCGGCCGCGTCGCTCGTCGAGGACCTGACCTATGCGCTCGATGATCTGCCCCGGCCGATCAACGGCCGCGCGGTCCATCGGCTTTCCGCCGCCTAGATCATCGGACCGGAAATCGCTTCCGGACCGATGATCTAACCCTTTGTGTTTGCATCGGCTTTCCCGAAAACCGCAATCCACTTTTCGGGCCGATGCTTTAGGCGCGGAACCCAGCCCTGCCTCTGAAGGAACCACCGTGCCGGTGATGCCCCTTACGCCTGCCTTATGCCGCTGGATGAGAGCTCGCATAGCGAGCTTACGGGGAGAAGGCCGATCATCCGCTTTTCGCATGACGGAGGCGAACATGGTCACCTATGAGGCATCCCTGAGGCGGCGACGCGAAGCAGTCTATCGTGCCTCGCGCCGCCATCGGCCGTTCGGCGGGATCGCGCGCGACCTGTTGCAGTCCCTTGTCCTGCTGCTGCTCTTGGCCTGCATCCTGGCGGTCCGGATCAATTTTACGGCACCGCACTAGGCGCAGGCCGGAAGCGCGGCTGCCGATGCAGGATTGGCGCACCATATGGTGGGCATGCCCACCGGCATCAGGGAGATTGCCATGAGCACCCTCAGGTCTCCGGGTGAGTTCGAGCTTCTGCCGGACCCCGATACGCTGACGGCCTTGCAGCTCTTCAAGGCTCCGATGGTGGTTCGCTATGTCCTGGCGGTCGCGATGACCGTCATCGCAACCGTGGTGGCGGTCGGGCTCGACAACGCGGTGACGATCCCGAACCTGTCGCTCGTCTTTGTCGTCCCGGTGGTGATCGCGGCGGTTTTCTTCGGGCTGGGACCCTCGCTCTGCGCGGCTGTCCTCGGGGCGCTGTCCTATAATTTCTTCCTGACCGAGCCGCGTTTCACGCTGCGCGTCGACGACCCCGCCAGCATCTGGGCGATCGGGCTGCTCTTTGTCGTCGGTCTGATCACAAGCGCCGTGGCCTCGACCGCCCGCCGCAGGGCAGACGATGCGGTGCTGGCGCGGCGGCAGGCCGGGATCGTGCGGTCCTACAGCCGGGACATCGTCGCGGCCGGCGAACCCAGGGCGGTCTTCTCCCGCACCGCCAATGCGCTCGAAACCCTGTTTCAGGTCCCGGTCATCGTGATGCTGATGTCCGAGCCCCTGGGCGATTTCGTCGAGAGACGCGGCGCCATCGAGCCTCGCGAGGTCGACATCGACGCGGCGCGCTCGTCGCTGACCACCGGCGCGGTTTCGGCGGCCGACGTCTACCCCTTCAATGGCTCGCGCTTCGATTTCTGGCCGGTGATGACGTCAGTGGGAAACCGCGCCGTCATCGGGCTGGCGTTCGATCCCGAAGAGCGCCCGCCGCAGCCCGGCACCCTTGTCGAAATCATCGCAAGCCTTCTCGCCCTGGCCCTCGATCGTCAGCATCTCCGGACCGGGTCGGACAGCGTCGCGGACGGGCAGGGGGCATCCTAGGCCTTCCCCTGCCGTTGTGGACGCCTACGAGGAACTCCGTCCGATCAGCAGCGCTGCCCGGTAGCTCGGTTCGCCATACCGGGCCATGCGCTCCAGGACTGAGATATGGATGGGAAGGTCGAGCACGTCGGCCTCCGTTTCCAGTGCGTCCGTCTCGATCCAGGGATCATTCAGCAGGAACAGGTCGTCATGGACGGCGTGGACGACAACCCAGTGGGGCGCTGTCCGGCCGTGCGTTTCCATCTGGTCGATCAGAACGACGGCAATGGCACCCTCGGCGATGGCGTCGCGCAGCTCCCAGCTCTCGAAGGCGCGATGTTCGACATCGATGCCGGAGGCGAGCACCCGGCTCTTGAAGTCGGCCTGGACGAAGGTCATCAGCTCGCGCTTGGCCTCCGTGTTGCCGCGGTCAAGCAGGACCGGCTCCGAAGCGCTCGTGAACAGCCGGAGCGCATAGCCGCGCGCGGCAACGGCCAGTGCGAGCCCATACGGGTCGCAGCCGCCCGGACCCGTCAGCCCGATGACCGTCGTGGCTTCGCGCCACAGGGCGATTTCGAGCTGGCGATCGGGAACGACCGCGGGCTCGAGGCCAGCAAAGGCCATGGCAAGTGAAGCGGGGCCGCAGGTGAAGCCGGTCGATTGCGGGTAGAGCGGTGCGACCGGCTTCGGCGGCCGCTGCGCGTTGCGCAGCTTGCGCTCGGTGTAGACGGAGCCCTGTTCGGCAGCCGCAATACCGGTCAGCCTCCGCAGGGCCGGCGGCAGCTCGTCATCTCCGGTCGCACTGGCAATCCGCCAGGTCAGGATATCGGCCTCGAGCGAGATCAGTTCAAGCGCGGCGACCAGCGCGCGGCCAATCTCCTCGCCGGCGCCATTCGCGTCCGCTGGATCGACCCAGAACCTGACGATGCGCAGCATCGCGGTCGTCCGGCGGCGAAGCCCGGCGAGAACTCCGACAATCACGGACCCTTGTCTTGCGACGAGAATGAGCTGCCCGGGTGCGGACAGAAGAGGGCCCAGGCGGCTGGTGACCTCCGCCGGCAAGCCGTGCGGCGCGTCCTGGCCGCCGGGAATGCGCGTGACCTCGATTGCTGGCATGGTCAGTTGGTCCCGATGCGAGAGCCGGAGGCGGCCGCAGCACTGCGATAGAGCGACAGCAGCTGGGCGGTGCGCGGCGCATGCCGCGGGGGTTGCGCCGCGGCCGGAGTCGATGCGAGCTCGCGCCAGCGGTGGCAGGCAACCGAGCGCCCGTCATCGCCCGGTGTGAGCGCAGGCACTTCGCGCTGACAAAGCGCGACGGCGAATGGGCAGCGCGGATGGAAGCGGCAGCCGGACGGCGGATTGAGCGGGCTCGGCATGTCTCCGGACAGCACGGCGCGGCTTCGGCGTGCGCCAGGTCGCGCAACCGGCGCGGCGGCCAGAAGCGCCTGCGTATAGGGATGCGCCGGGTGGGCGAAGATCGCGTCCTTCGGGCCGATCTCGACGATATTGCCGAGATACATCACGGCGACGCGGTGGCTCAGGTGCCGGACGACGGACAGCCCGTGCGAAATGAAGAGATAGCTCAGTCCGAGCCGTTCCTGCAGGCTCCGCAACAGATTGACGATCTGGGCCTGGACCGAGACGTCGAGCGCAGAGACCGGCTCGTCGCAGACGATCAGCCGCGGCTCGACGGCCAGCGCACGCGCGATCCCGATGCGCTGGCGCTGTCCGCCGGAGAACTCGTGCGGGTAGCGATCTGCATGTCTGTCGGCGAGGCCGACCAGGCCGAGCAGCTCGGAGACCCGGGCGGCAACGCTGTGCCTGTCGGCGAGGCCGAAGAGCAGGGCGGGCTCGGCAATCAGCTCGCCGACCGTCATGCGGGGATTGAGCGAGCCGTAAGGGTCCTGGAAGATCAGCTGAACATTGCGGTGCAGGGCGCGCCGCTCGCTTGACGACAGGGTCGCGATATCTCGCCCCTCGAACAGGATGCGTCCGCTGCTGGGGGCCGTCAGCCCGACCAGCATTCGCCCCGCCGTGGACTTTCCGCAGCCGCTTTCGCCGACGAGCGACAGGGTTTCGCCCGGCGCGATCGAGAAGCTGATGTCGTTGACGGCGCTCAGCCTGCGCCTTTGCCACGGCCATGTGCCTGCGACGCTGAACTGCTTGCTCAGCCCGTCGACGGTGAGAAGCGTGGTGGCGGCATCCGCAGCCGGCATCATGCCTGCCCTTCCTGCATGAGGGTTTCCAGAAGCGGTGTGCGCCAGCAGGCGGAGGAATGCCCCGGCCTGACTGTGCGGAGTGGTGGGACCTGCGTGCTGCACCGCGCAATGGCGAACGGGCAGCGGGGCTGGAACCCGCAGCCGGGAGGCAGGGCCAATGGATCGGGCGGGCCGCCCTCGATCGGCGTGAGGGGCTCCTCGTCGCCCTCGATCGCCGGCATCGAGCTGAGGAGGCCGACGGTATAGGGATGCTCGGGGCTGTCGAACAAAGCCCCGACCGGAGCGGTCTCGACGATGCGCCCCGCATACATCACCGCGACACGGTCGGCCATCTCCGCGACGACGCCGAGGTCATGGGTGATGAGGATGATGGCGGCTCCGGTCGTGGCCTTCAGCTCCCGCATCAGGTCGAGAATCTGGGCCTGCACGGTCACGTCGAGAGCCGTTGTCGGCTCGTCGGCGATGAGCAGCCTGGGACGGCAGGCCAGCGCCATTGCGATCATCGCCCGCTGGCGCATGCCGCCGCTGAGCTCGTGCGGATAGGCCTTGACCCGCGTCTCCGGCGACGGAATGCCGGTCAGCTGCAGTACTTCGATCGCCCTTGCATGCGCCTGGGCATGGCTCGTCGGCTCATGCAACTGGATCGCTTCGATGATCTGGTCGCCGATCGTCTGGACGGGATTGAGCGACGTGTTGGGCTCCTGGAAGATCATGCCGATCTGGCCGCCGCGAATGTCGCGCATGGCATGGGCGGGCTTGGCGACGAGGTCCTCGCCGCGAAACAGGATCTGCCCCGCCGTGATCTCGCCCGGCGCAGGCACGAGCCTCAGCAGCGAGAGCGACATGATGCTCTTGCCCGAGCCGGATTCTCCGACGATGGCGAGCGTCTCGCCGGCGCCGACGGCGAAGTCGACCGCGTCGACCGCCATCACCTTGCCGGCAGCGGTGTTGAAGCAGACGCGCAGTCCGCGGACCTCGATCACGGGTGTCTCAGTCGTCATCGGCGCAATTTCGGATCCGTGAGGTCGCGGAAGGCGTCCCCGAGAACGTTACAGGACAGCACGATCACGAAGATCAGCAGGCTGGCGGCGGTCGACACATGCGGCGCCAGGAAGATGAAGCTCCGCCCCTCGGCCGCGATGCTGCCGAGTTCCGCGGTCGGCGGCTGCAGGCCGAGGCCGAGAAAGCCGAGAGCCGCTGCGAGCAGGATCGTCTCGCCGAATTGCAGCGTGCAGTAGACGACGATCGAGGCCGCGCAATTGCGCAGGAGGTAGCGATGGATCAGCGTCGCGTCGGATAGCCCGATCACGCGGCCGGCCTCCATATATTCCGCCTGCATGACTGTCGCGGCCGTCGCGCGGGTGACGCGGGCAATCCGGGGCGAGGCCGATAGCCCCAGCGCGATCACGAGGCTGTCCATCCCGATGCCGAGCATCGCTGCGAGCGCGAGGCCGAACAGGATCGAGGGAAACGAGAGCAGGACATCGACGATGCGCATCAACGGCCCTTCGAGCCGGCGATAGAACGCCGCCAGGAGCCCGATGCTGCCACCGATCAAGGTGCCGATGGCGACCCCGGCGAAGCCGAGGATCAGGGTCGTCCTCGTGCCGTAGAGCAGGCGGGTCAACAGGTCGCGGCCTTGAGAATCCGTTCCGAGGAGGTGAGCGCCGCCGGGAGGACGCAGCCGGAGCCGGAGATTGGTATGATAGGGGTCGAACGGCGTCAGAAGTGGCGCAAACACGGCTGCCGCGACGATGACGAGAAGGAGGATCAGCGCAGCGAGCGCGACCTTGTCGCTCCTGAGGCGCTGGAACATGCCCGGCCGAGACGGGCGAGCAGCTGTTACGGTCGATGCGGGACCCTGGGCGCTCATCGCAGGGCACTCCGGATGCGCGGATCGAGCAGGCCGTAGAGCGTATCGACGATCAGGTTTACGACGATGAAGCCGCAGGCGATCACGAGAATGGCGCCCTGCGCCATCGGGAAATCGCTCGACACGATGGCGCCCACCGCGAGCCGGCCGACGCCCGGCCAGGAGAAGATCGTCTCGGCGATGACTGCGCCGCCGAGCAGCGATCCGATCTGGAGGCCGATGAGCGTCACGACCGGGATCAGCGCCGTCCGCAGCGCATGGCGCGTGACGACCTGGAACTCGGATGCGCCCTTGGCCCGCGCGGTACGGATGAAATCGGCACCCAGCACCTCGACCACCGCCGTCCGCGTCATCCGTGCGACCGGGCCGATGAAGATGACGCCGAGCATCAGCGCCGGCAGTGCGACGTGATGCAGGCCCTGCAATGTCCAGAGCGGTCCGCCACGGCCCTGGAGCGGAAACAGCTGCCAGCGATAGGCCGCAAATTGCAGCAGCAGCAGCCCGACCCAGAAGGCCGGCACCGACACGCCGGCCACCGACAGCGCCATGACCGCGCGATCGAACGCTTTTCCGCGCCGCGTGGCGGCAAGCGTGCCGAACAGGATGCCGAGCGGCACCGCCCAGCTCAGGCTCGCCACCATGAGCTCCACGGTGGGGCCCAGTGCAGAGGCCAGTTCGTCGAGCACCGGGGCGTTGTTGATGATCGAGCGGCCAAGATCGCCCTGGGCGACCCGCAGGATGTAGAGCCAGAACTGCACCAGGATCGGGGCGTCGAGACCCAGCTGGCGCCGGATGGCATCGATTTCGGCCGCCGTCCCCGTGGGGCCAGCGATGATGGTTGCCGGGTCGGTGGGAATGACCTGCAAGAGCAGGAACCCGGCGAAGAGCACCCCCAGCAGGATCGGTAGCGAGCTCAGGAGGCGCCAAAACAGCTGTCGCGTCACGTCAATTCGTCCCTGGGCGCACGGCTTCCGGGCATCCAGGTGCCCCTTGCCGTCGCCTGTTCCACATCCGGCGCGCCGAGCGGCGCAGGCGGCTTGCTCGCCGTTACTTCGCCGGCATGAGGTCCAACCCGTTGTAGAGCGCCGCTCCGCTGATGCCGTGCGGCTTGAACGGCTTGAGGGTGGTCCGCGAGACGACGGTCAGTTTCTCGTTCACCAGCGGTTTCCAGAGCACGGCCTCATGGACGATCGCCTCGGCCTGGGCGAAGGCGCTGTAGCGCGCTTCCGGCGAGGTCGCGCGGTTGCCCTCCTCGATCAGGCGATCGGTATCCGGGTCGTTCCAGTTCATCCGGTTGGGCGTCGGCATGTTGCTGGAGAGGAAGTAGAGGTTCATCGCCTCGCCGGCGCTCAGATAGGGGTAGTTCATCTGGTAGAGATCGAAATCCTGGGTCCGCAATTTGCCCCAGACGATTGTCGCGTCGTAGAGCTCGACCTTGAGATCGATGCCGATCTTGCGCAGATCCCCTTGGATGGCCTCGGCCATCTGGCGATTGGCGTCGCCCGTGAAACCGTAGAAATTCAGCGAGAGCGGCTTGCCGTCCTTCATGCGGACGCCCTTGGGACCCGCGACCCAGCCGGCCTCGTCGAGTAGTGCCTTGGCCCGGACCGGATCGTAGCGGAAGGCGCCGAGCTTCATCCCGGGATTGAAGTCGAGGGTCGCCTTGGAGAAATAGGCGTTCGCCGCCTCGGCTTCGCCGAAGAAGATGGCATCGGCGATCGCGCCTTCGTCGATGGCGAGGCTGATGGCTTCGCGGATGCGCTTGTCCGCCAGATGCGGGCGCGTGATCTTCATGCCGACATAATGGGTGCGGAAGGCCAGGTCGGGATTGAGGAGCCGGATCTTCGGGTTCGCCTGCACCTCGGCAACGGCCCAGGCCGGTACCGAATAGGAGAGGTCGCCTTCGCCGGTCTGCAGGGCGGCGACGAGCGTCACAGCCTCCGGCACGATCTTCCAGACAAAGCGGGCGACACCTGCCGGCCCCGCATTCTCCATGAAGGCCGGCCCCCAGCGATAGGCGTCGTGCCGGGTCAGCACGGTCTCCGTCCGCGGCTTCCAGGAACGGAAGCAGAAAGGGCCGGTCCCATTGAATGCGGAAATGCCGAAATTGTCCTTCAGCGCCGCTGCTTGCTCCGGGTCGATGATGACGAAGTTGAACTGCGTCATCTGATAGAGCAGTTCGGAGTAGGGTTCCTTGAGACGATACTCCACGGTGTAGTCGTCGAGCGCCTTGATGCTCTCGACCTTGCCCGCCTTCCATTTGCTGACGCCGGCGAAGTCCGGATTGAGCCAGCGCTCGACCGTGCCCACGACAGCCGCAGCGGTAAAGCGCTTGCCGTCGCAGAAGCTCACGTCGCGGCGGAGATGGAACGTATAGGTCCGGCCGTCCGGGCTGACCTCCCAGCGTTCCGCCAGGCCGGGGCGAACGGTCTTCAGGTCGCGGTCGAGCGTGACCAGCGTTTCGCCGACCATGTACAGCACTTCTGCTGCGGCGAGCGTCGTGGTGCGTTGGGGGTCGTAGCGATCGGCGTCGCTCGTTCGCAGGGCCGTCAACGTGCTCTCTTGCGCCAAAGCAGCAGCCGGCGCGGCGAGAAGAAGCGCGAAAGCAAGGCTCGCCGCGCGTGACCCGAAAGAATCCAACAAAACCCGCTCCCGTGCGATTGAGCCGCTCTCCCTGCCAGATCCCGCAAACCCGGTTCTGGTGGTCGCGAACGGCATAGTAAGGTGGCTGCCAGCGCCGGCCATAACGATAAGAT
>NZ_JBFTRC010000056.1:0-32448 GCF_056399325.1 Allobosea sp. 01N443 | reverse complement strand
TGGTGGTGCGAACAGACACATCAAGACCGACGAACAGCTCCATGGCAGGCCTCCTGACCGGTTGGATCGATGGAGCCTGACCGGAAGACCGCTCTCCGTCATCCCGTATCAACGGGCGGCCGGAGCCCCAACAACCCGATCTTTTTGTTTCGCGATCGGTGCTCGCGGTTCGGGCGCGAGTTCGGGGCGCTTCCTTTGAAACGCGGCGCCGGTTTGGGTGGTGGTAGGCGGTCCTTGGCAAATTGGCGGGATCCAGAAGGCAAGCCCGAGATAGGGGAGCCGAAATCACGATGAGTCTGATCGATAAAGTATCGACGGTTCTGCGACAGGCAGCTGCAGAGGCGATTTTGCCGCGCTTTCGCAATCTGACCGCGCGTGATGTGGAGGAAAAGTCCCCGGGAGAACTCGTCACCGTTGCCGATCAGCATGCCGAACGGTTGATCGGCGAGCAATTGCTGCTGCTCGATCCGTCCGCCAGGGTCGTGGGCGAGGAAGCCTGCGCCAAGACGCCTGCATTGGCTGACACTCTCGATCGGGGCACCGTCTGGTTGATCGATCCGCTGGACGGCACCGGAAATTTCATTTCCGGCCGAGGACCATTTTCGATCATGCTTGCACTGCTTCGCGAAGGCGAGGTCGTCGCAGCCTGGATGCTCGATCCGTTGTCGGATCAGCTTCATGTCGCCGAACTGGGCAGCGGCGCCCAGATCAATGGAGTGCCCGTGGTCGCTGATGGGAAGCCGGATGGGCTGCGGCGGGGCTCGATCTCCACTCGTTTCCTGCCGCCTGACGTGCTTGAGGTCATCGAGGCGCGCTTGGATCGAGTGCCCTTGATCGTGCCGCCGCTGCTTTGCGCGGGGGCCGAATATCCTGCCATTGCCACTGGCGAGCGCGATTTCGCCGTCTTCTGGCGAACGCTGCCATGGGATCATCTGCCCGGAACGTTGTTCCTGAGCGAGGCTGGCGGCCGCGTCGCGCGCTGGGATGGTTCGCCCTATCGCGCTGGACAAGACGGCTCTGGCCTCTTGGCAGCGCGCACGCCCGAACATTGGCGAGCGACGCACACGGCGCTCTTCGATTGGCGCAATGATCGCTCAGGGCCGAGCGAGTCTTGGTTGCGAGCGCTCGACTAGACCCGTTCGAGCGCGCGATGCGGGAGGTCAGGCAAGGTCAGGCCGATGGCATCGCCTGAGCGGATTTCGCCGCCCGCCAGAACGATCGCCATGATTCCGGACTTGCGAACGAGCCGGCCCTCGGAATCGCGCCCGAGGACAGCGGAGAGGAGTCCGGGACGGAAGCAGGCTCTCTGGCACAGAGCGCGTGGCTTGGCGAGCGGGGCGCTATTTGGTCAGGATCAACCGGTCGCGGGCGGTGACGCGCAGGCGATAGGCCTCGCCAAGATGCATCAGGATGACCTCGCGTCCGGTGCCGACCAATTGGCGGACGTCGACGACCGGGACGTCCGATTGTCCGGAGTGGGGTGCTGTCTTGCCAGCAAGATCAGATGGCGGAACGGAACTCATCGCAGCGATCCAAATCGATAATCTGCAGGAGGCAGACAAGGTTCGGCGCTGATCTTCCGTAGAGCTTCAGTATTGAACGATAATCATTACAAACTACGTCGGTATCAGCCTATGAATTAGGTCGCTTTCAATCGCGCCGTCAAGGCGGTGGTCCTGTTCCGACTTCGGGCCACTGCTTCCGCACGAAAAAGCCGGACCTGCGGGGCAGGTCCGGCTTGCGACCGGCGTCGGAATGCTTCGGGGATCAATGATCCGCTTCGAGTCCGCCGATATGTTTCTGGGTGTAGAGTTCGATGCCGACGCGCTCGATGAGGTCGAGCTGGGTCTCGAGGAAGTCGATATGACCTTCCTCATCCTTCATCAACGCCTTGAACAGGTCCTCGGACGGGTAGTCGCCGACCTCGCGGCAATACTTGGCCGCTTCCTGATAGAGTCCGCGCGCCTCGACCTCGGCCTTGAGATCGCACTCGATCACTTCCTTGACGTTCTCGCCGATGCGCAGTGCGTCAAGCGTCTGCAGATTGGGGAAGCCCTCGAGGAAAAGGATGCGGTCGACGAAACGGTCGGCATGGACCATTTCCTCGATCGATTCCTTCTTCCAGGTCTTGGCCATCTCCTTCAGCCCCCAATTGTCGAGCATCCGGTAGTGCAGCCAGTACTGATTGATCGCGGTCAGCTCGGAGCGGAGCCCCTTGTTGAGGTATTCGATGACCTTCTTGTCACCCTTCATCGCAGCTCTCCTCGGGCTCACATCACATTAGAATGATCCTAATGTAGAGCGGCAATTCGGAGAATGAAAGGGAGAAGTCGCGCCAGGACCGGGAAATATCGACGTGGCCCGCGGCCGAGAAGCCTCAGGCCGCGATCGTGTCTTTCTCGATCGCCAGCCCGTCCATCATCTGGGTGACGGAGACATGCACCGCGCATTCAACGTCGCGACTGGCGCAGGAATGGCATTGGCTGGCGCAGGCGGCGCGGGCCTCAGCAAGAATGGCTCTGACGGCCCGGGCGCAACGTCCGCAGTCCGGGCTGCAGCCCAGACAGTCATAGGCCTCGCCAGCCGTCACCGGTCCAGTGCCATCGGGGGCAATGGTTCCCTTGATCTGCCGACAGGACAGGACGTTGCAGGAGCAGACGATCACGCGTGGTGCCCAGCTCCGGCGGCGACCCGGGTCTCGACTTCGGCGCCATCGGCGTTGCGCAGGCGGACAATGACCTCCACGGACGAGATCATCATGCCTTCCGGGGCGACGGGCAGGCCGGAGACCTGGATTTCCGAGCCAGGGATGTCGACGACGGTTTCGTCGTCCTCGTTATAGAAATGGTGATGCTCCGACACATTGGTGTCGAAGAAAGTCTTGGGGCCGGACACCGAAACCTGGCGGAGCAGGCCAGCTTCCGAGAACTGCCGCAGCGTGTTGTAGACGGTCGCGAGGGACAGCGGTTCGCGGGCGCGCAGCGCCTCCTCATAGAGCATTTCGGCGCTGACGTGCCGGTCGCCCTTGGCGAAGAGCAGCCAGCCCAGCGCCATGCGCTGCCTGGTCGGACGCAGGCCAGCATTGCGTAGCCGCGTTTTCACCGCGCTGATCGGGCAGGAAGCAGGGCTCTTCTGCGGCCACGGAATCTGTTCCGCGGCAGCACGGGCCTGGCTGGGATCCTTCACGGGCAAAACGCTCATCGGTACGCCTTCCACATCGCCGGCATGCCGGCCTCGTAGTTTAGAAAATATCTAAACTACTGATATCATTGCTATATTTGGCGGGACTCCGCGCGAATGTCAATCCGGAGCCGGCTGCGACACGGTGCATCAGGTCCCGGCGCGGCTAGTGCCCGGCCTCGGCGGGGGGCGCTTTGGGCGGCTTGCGCATGAACACGGCCAGCACGACCAGCCCTGCAAAGATCCAGGTCAGGCCGAGAAAGACATCGCCGAAGGCCATGACCAAGGCCTCGCGATGGGCGAGTTGACTGATTTTGGCGAGCGCCATCGCCTCGGCATTGGCGCCATAGCTGGCGAAAAGCTGCATCATCTGGGCCAGCCTCTCTTCGGCGACCTGGCTGCCGACAGCGACAGCTTCATGCAGCCGGGTGATGTGCAGGTCGGTCCGGGTGTTCAGCAGCGTGTTGATCACGGCGAGGCCCACCKCGCCGCCAAGATTGCGCGTCAGGTTGTAGAGGCCCGATGCGTTCTTGAGCTGCGCCGGAGGCAAGGTGCCGAGCGCCAGATTGTTGATCGGCACCATGCACAGCATCAGCGAGACGCCGCGCAGGATCTGGGGCAGCAGCAGTTCGTGGAAGTCCCAGTCCTTGGTGATGAAGGACGCGAGATAGGTGCCGGCGGCGAAGCCGGCGAAACCGATCATCATCATCACGCGTGGATCGAGCTTCTACCACACGATCTCGTGGCTCTGGAACCAGTCGAGCCGCGTGCCTTCCTCCAGCACATATTCGAGGCTGCCGAGGAAGGCGGCCATGCTGGCGAGGCCGAGCCAGTCGAAACGCTTGAGCAGGCCGGGCTGCGGCTTGTCGAAATCGATCAGCGTCCAGGCTGCGATGGTGACGCCGATGCCGGGGATGACGTTGACCAGGAAGAGCCAATGCCAGGAGAAGGCATGGCTGAGATAGCCGCCGACCGTCGGGCCGATGGTCGGCGCGAGCGTCGCGACAAGCCCGATCAGCGGCGAGACGATCGGCCGCTTCGAGGCCGGGAAGATGGTGAAGGCGGCCGCGAAGACGCCGGGAATCATGCCGCCGCCGATGAAGCCCTGGACCGCGCGCCACAGGATCATCTCGTTGATCGAGGACGACATCGCGCACAGCACGCTCGAGACCGTGAACCCGGCTGCGGCGATCGAGAAGAAGACGCGGGTCGACAGCGCCCGGCTGAGATAGCCGGAGAGCGGGATCATGATCACTTCTGCGATCAGATAGGCGGTCTGGACCCAGGCGATCTCGTCGGCGCTGGCTGACAGGCCCGCCTGGATCTCGGCCAGCGAGGCGGAGACGATCTGGATGTCGAGGATCGCCATGAACATGCCGAAGACCATCGCCAGGAAGGCGAAGATCCGCCGCATCGGGATGGCGTCGGAGGCCGCCGGCGCGCCGGCTGTCAGTGTTGCAGTGGCCATGACGGCCTCGTCTTCCTGGCGCCCCGCACCGTCGCCCTGGCCAAGCGGCATTGGCCGCGCAAAGCCGGGGTCAATCGGTGGGCGTTACGGCTGCATGGATTCCGGATCGTCGCGACGCGCCATCCGGAATGGGTCTTGTGGTTCCGTTCAGGCCTGAGGGCGCGGGTCGATCTTCACCACGACCGACATGCCCGGACGCAGCGCATGGCGCGCAATGGCCTGCGGGCTGAGCGTGATGCGCACCGGGACGCGCTGGACGATTTTGGTGAAATTGCCGGTGGCGTTGTCAGGAGGCAGCAGCGAGAACACCGAGCCCGTGCCGCCGGAAATGCCGCTGACGACGCCGTCAAACACCTGATCGGGCAGGGCGTCGACCGTGACCCTTGCCTTGTCGCCGATCTTCAGGCCGCCAACCTGCGTCTCCTTGAAGTTGGCATCGATATAGACCTGGTCGAGCGGGACGATCGACATCAGCCGCTTGCCGGCACTGACGAGGTCGCCAAGCTGGACATTGGTGTTGGCGACCAGTCCGTCGATCGGCGCTGCGATCCTGGTGAAGGACAGGTCGCGGGCGGCCTTGTCCTCGGCGACCTTCAGCTCGTCCATCTGGCGGGAGGCTTCGTTGCGCTGTGCCTCCAGCACCTTGATATTGGCTTCGGCCGCGGAGACCCCGGCCTCGGCGCTGGCCAGTGCGGCGCGGGCTCGGTCACGCGCTGCCGTTGCCGCATCGAGGGTCGCCTGCGATCCGTAGGACTTGGCGGCAAGGCTGTTGGCGCGGTCGAAATCGGCGACGGTGCGGATGATATCGGCCTGGGTCGAGTCCCGCTGCGCCTGGGCCTGCAGCAGGCTGGCGCGGCCGGCCTCGATCTGGCTGTCGATGCGCAGCAGCGTCGCGCCTGCCGTCGCGCTCTTGGCGCGGGCGCTCTCCAGTGCGATGCGCTGGTCGCCATCGTCGAGGGTGACGAGCGGCTCGCCGGCCTTGACCTGCTGGTTCTGCTTGACGGCGACAGTTGCGACATTGGCTGCGAGCTTGGCCGAGATCGTGGCCATCTCGGCGCCGACATAGGCGTCGTCAGTCGAAACGATGAAACGGCCATTGCGCCACCAGTCGACGCCGAACCAGAGTCCGGAGCCGAGCGCGGCTGTCGCCAGCAGCATCATGCCCGCACGGCGCACCGTCTTGCCGCGGGGCTTGGCGGCGGCAGGGCTCTCCGCTTCGCGCGGAGCTGCTTCGTCGGCCTTGCGGGCCTGGGCGGGGAGCGGCGTGGTTTCGAGCGCGGGGTCGACCAGCTTCAGCCGGTCCCGACGCGACTCAGTCTTTGTCTCGGCGGACATGGGCGATCCTGATAATCACTGTTCGAACCGATCGGTTCGATTTCAGTTGAAATAGCGCTGGCGATGGCGCATATCAAGTGAAATCGAACTGAGTGGTTCGATTATTTTTGTGCGGCGCAAAATGCCGGGGCGAGATGGGGTCATGGACGAGGTTGTGAAGATCGCAGGAGTGCCGCCGCGCCGGAAACGGCGTGCGGCGGGCGCAGATCCCGACAAACGTCGCCAGATCCTGGACGGAGCCCATGAGGTCTTCCTGACGCGCGGGTTCGACAATGCCAGCATGAGCGACATTGCCGCGGCCGCGAATGTCTCGAAGGGCACGCTCTATGTCTATTTCGAGGACAAGGAACATCTCTTCGTCGCCCTGATCGAACGCGAGCGTGAAGAACAGAAGCGCGGGATCTTCGAAGCGCTCGACGATGATCCCGATCTCGGTCATGCGCTGACGCATTTCGGCGAGCGGATCGTCCAGCTCCTGGTCTGCGATTTTGCGCTCAGCGCCCAGCGCATCGTCGTTGGCGTGGCGGAGCGCATGCCCGATCTCGGCCGTGAATTCTACGAGAACGGACCGTTGCAGGGCGCACGGCGCATCGCCGGCTATCTCGACCGCAAGGTCGCGGAGGGACAGCTGGAGATCGACGATACCGCGCTGGCAGCCGTGCAGTTCGTTGACCTGTGCCAGTCGACCGTGCTGCGCCCGCGCCTGTTCAATGCGGTGCGCGAGCGACCGTCCGAGGCCGAGATCTCCCGCGTGGTTGCCTCGGCGGTCGCAATGTTCCTCGCGCGATACGGCAAGCGATAGTCCGCTTACAAGGCTCGCGCCCGCATCCGCTCGCGATGGGCGGTGTAGAGGCCCGAGGCGGCGATGATCACCGAGCCCAGCAAGGTGAAGAGATCCGGCAGGACCGAGAACAGGAAGAAGCCGAAGACCGAAGCCCAGAGCAGCTGCACATAGGAGAAGGGCGCGAGCAGCGAGGCGTCGGCATGGCGGAAGGCGATGATGACGAACCAGTGCCCGATGGTCGAAGCGACGCCGATGAAGATGCCGATGGCGATCGCCTCCGCCGTAAGTGGCTGCCAGCCGAGGGGCTGCAGTACGGTCAGCAGCAGGAAGCCGACCACGGCCGACCAGGTCAGTGTCGTCACCGGATCCTCGGTCGTGCTCATCATGCGGGTAACGATCAGGGCAAAGGCCCAGGTCGCGGCTGAAAGCGCTGGCAAAAGCGACGCGGCGTGGAAGTTGGCACCTCCGGGCCGGACGATGATCAGGACACCGGCCAAACCGACCAGGGTCGCGGTCCAGCGCCGCCAGCCAACCTTCTCCCCAAGCATCGGGATCGACAAGGCCGTGACGAAGAGCGGCGCAATGAAGCTTGTCGCGGTCGCATCAGCGATCGGCAGGTATCGCAGCGACGAGACGAAGATGATGGAGGAGAGGGTGACTGCGACGCCTCTCAGCAACTGCATGTGCAGACGCTTCGGTCGCAGGCGTGCTGCGCCGCCGCGCAGTGCCACCGCCAACATGATCGCCGTAAAGGCGGCATAGCGCAGCCAGGTGATCTGTAGCGCGGGCATCGTCGCCGCGAGATATTTCGAAGCGACGTCGGAGCTGGACAGGAAGATGCTGGCAAGCAGCATCAATCCGATGCCGCGCAGCGCAGCATCGCGACGTTGCGGCACGGGAGGAACGGCCTCGGTATGCGCGGGCAAGGCCGGTACCGGAGCTTTTGAAGGGTGGGGAGAGGACAAGGCGACGCCGGAACTGGAGAGTGGGACGACGCTAGCAGGATTTGCCTGCGGCGGGCGCGCAAACTCGGAACAGCGCCCATGCGCCCGGGCCCTTCATGAAAAAGGCGGGCTTGCGCCCGCCTTCGTGGAGCTTTCCGAGCTGCCGGAATCAGGCCGCCTTCTTGCGCGGCTGGATCAGCTTGCGGTTGACCAGCACCTCGGCGATCTGCACGGCGTTCAGGGCTGCGCCCTTGCGCAGATTGTCCGAGACGCACCAGAAGGCGAGACCGTTCTCGACCGTATTGTCCTCGCGGATGCGCGAAACATAGGTCGCGTCCTCGCCGGCCGCCTCGTGCGGGGTGATGTAGCCGCCGGGCTCGTGCTTATCGATGACGAGGATGCCGGGCGCGGTGCGGAGCACCTCGCGCGCCTCGTCGGCTGTGATCGGCTTCTCGCATTCGATGTTGACGCTCTCGGAATGGCCGATGAAGACGGGCACGCGCACGCAGGTGGCGGTCAGCTTGATCTTCGGATCGAGGATCTTCTTGGTTTCCGCCATCATCTTCCACTCTTCCTTGGTGAAGCCGTCCTCCATGAAGACGTCGATCTGCGGGATGAGGTTGAAGGAGATGCGCTTGGGGAACTTCTTGGTGACGACGTCGCCGGCCGAGAACACGGCGCGCGTCTGGTTGAAGAGCTCGTCCATGCCTTCCTTGCCGGCGCCGGAGACCGACTGATAGGTCGAGACGACGACGCGCTTGACGCCGAAGCGGTCATGCAGCGGCTTCAGCGCCACGACGAGCTGCGCGGTCGAGCAGTTCGGGTTAGCGATGATGTTCATCTTGGAGAAGCCGGCGGCCGCCGCGGCATTCACCTCCGGCACGATCAGGGGCACGTCGGGATGCATGCGCCAGGCCGAGGAATTGTCGATGACGACGCAGCCCTGGCCGCCGATCTTCGGCGACCATTGCTTCGAGACCTCGCCCCCCGCCGACATCAGGCAGATATCGGTATCGGAGAAATCATAGTGATCGAGCGCCTTCACCTTCAGCGTCTTGTCGCCGAAGGAGACCTCGGTACCAATCGAGCGCGAGGAGGCAAGCGCCACGACCTCGCTCACCGGGAAAGCCCGCTCGGCAAGGATGTCGAATATTTCGCGACCCACATTGCCTGTGGCGCCGACAACCGCGACCTTGAAGCTCATGCTGCTGTTCCTTTTGGAAGTAACCGGTTCTGCCTCCCCCGGGAGATGCCGACCCGCCTGGTCTGGATGGCGGGTTCGGCCTTAGCCCCCGCCGGGGGGGAGGGCCCGGAACCGAGGCGAAGCGTCAGCGCGACGTCCGGAGCGTGCCGGTCGTCGTTTTGGTCGTGCGTTTCGTCGTCAGGGCGACAATCACAGAGCCAAATCCCATAGGGCTGAAAGCATTCGCGGTCGCGCTCGAGTGGATGCTCGCCTCGCGATGCTCATCCAGAACACCCGCGGCGATAAAAAGYCAATTGGTCTCGGCAGCCCAGCGCGTCAGGACGGGATTAACCCAGCCTCCTAACCAGCGATTCACTACAATCGCGGTTCGCAGGCCGCCGGTAACCCGATACTGACCCGGATGCCCTCAGCGTCGCCGGCGGGTGAGGACAGGCTGCTGGCGCGGAGGCGCAGGCAACGAGCGGGGTCTTGTCGTGTCGCGTGAGTTCGCAGCGTTACTGGTCAATGGCTTTCGCCGGCTCGGCTCGAGCTGCCGGGAGCTCGGCTCGGCGGCCGCACATCGTGCCTTGCCTGTGGCGGGCAGCGTGAAGGGCAAGCTCGGCGGTCCCGATCCGATTGGCGCCTTGATCAGCGTGATGGACCATGTCGAGGCAGCGATGCGGACAATCCTCCGCTGGCTGCGCGCTGCCGTCCGCCATCGTGGCCTGGGCCTGACCGGCGGTCTGGCCTGGCGCGGCCTGGCAGCCGTTGCCGGTATCGGGATGGCGGCTGCGCTCGTCACGGGCCTTTCGGGCGATGGCGGCGAGATGCAGGTCGCCAGCCTTGCCGGGCAACCGGCTGCGGAGATCCGGTCCGTTCGGGACGTTCGCCAGGAGCCGCGCCTGCTCGGCGCCCAACATGAAGACTGGACCAGGATCGCGCGGCCGATCGCGATGTTTGGCCTCGACTCTCCGGAATTGGAGCGCCAGGCCATGGCCTATGAGGCGAGCCGGAGCCAGGACGGCGCGAAGCGTGAGGATGTGTTGAGCTTTGGGGCGTTCACCGAGGCAAAGCCGCATCTGCTCCTGCGCCTCGTCGTTGACCATGGCGACGATCATCTGACGCAGCCCTTCATCATCGCGCTGGTGCGCGAGGCCGCTGCGCGCGGCATGTCCGTGCAGCGCAGCGGTGCGCCGACAGGGCTCACCACCAAATTCGGCTCTGTCGAAGCTACGGATGTGACCCTGAGCGATGGTGCGAATGAACGCGCCTGCATMGGCTTCCGCCACCGGGGCGGCGACACGCCGCTGCGACTGAGCGGCTGGTGGTGCGGTGGGGCGGCGCGCCCGGTCGATCGTCAGCAACTGGCCTGCCTGGTCGATGGGCTTGCCCTGCTCAGCGCCGGCGAGGATCAAGTGCTGCGTAGCCTCTTTGCCGCAGCTGAACGTAACCGCGGCGGCGCCTGCTCACCGCCGCGCCCATCCGCGGCCGGTCGCAAGACGTCATCGCTCGACGCCGAAGGCACGCTGCCGAGCCACCAGGCGGCCGCGAAAAGGTGAGGGGACGGCCGTTGAAATCGGCTGCCCGAGCGTTATCTCAGAGCTATGGGGCAGTAAAAGCGTTAACCGCGGCGGGATAGATTTGGCGCTATCAATCGCCGCTTTACTTCCCCTTGGTCATCGCCTCAGGAGACCCTCGCCATGAATTCCTTCAAGCGTCTCGCCGCCGGTCTCGGCATTTCGCTCGTGGCGTTGACCGCGGTCGCTTCGGTGGCCGAGGCGCAGCARCAGCGCAAGCCGTTGCGCGTGATCGTGCAGAAGCGCAGCTATCTCGATCCCGGCAATGTCGTGCCGGTCGGCTCGCTGAACCGATACGCCACTCAGCAGCTCATCTCACCCCCGGTCTATTCGAATGTCGCTGAGCTTTACGGCGATAGCACCTTGCCGCCGCGCATCGGCGCCGGTGTGAACCCGTTCCGGAACACGTTTTCGACGCCGGGCTTCTGAGCCGTCCGGGCAGAGACGAGAAAGGCCCGCCGGATCGGCGGGCCTTTCTGTTTGGTGCGTGCTGCCTTGCTTCAGGCGGTGCAACGGGGTCCGGAGACCCTCGGGCCGGTGCGAGGCTTCCCGAGGATGGTAGGCGTCAGCGGACCAGAATGTTCCGGAACTGCCAGGGATCGCTGGTGTCGATATCCTCCGGGAAGAAGCCCGGGCGGCCCTGCAGCGGCGTCCAGTCGGTATAGGTCCCGACCACCGGGCCGAGATAGGGCAACTGCACTTCCAGGCAGCGACGGAAATCGAGCTCATCGGATTCGACGATGCCGGCCTTCGGGTTCTCCAGGGCCCAGACCATGCCGGCAAGCACGGCGGAGGTCACCTGGAGGCCCGTGGCGTTCTGATAAGGCGCAATCCGGCGGGTCTCTTCCACGGAGAGTTGCGAGCCGAACCAGTAGGCATTCTTGCCGTGGCCATAGAGCAGTACGCCGAGTTCGTCGATGCCATCGACGATTTCGCTCTCCTCGAGGATGTGCTGCTTCTCCTGCACCTTGCCGGCGCTACCGAACATCTCATGCAACGAAAGCACGGCGTCATTGGCGGGGTGATAAGCATAGTGGCAGGTCGGCCGATAGGTCGGGTTGCCGGCCTCGTTGCGCACCGTGAAGTAATCGGAGAGCGAGATCGCCTCGTTATGCGTCACCAGGAAGCCGTATTGCGGGCCGGGCGTCGGGCACCAGCTCCGCACGCGCGTCTCGGCCCCGGCCTGGAGCAGATAGATCGCCGACTGGCAGCCAGCCTCATGCGTGCGACCGTTCTCTGGCATCCAGCGCTCATGCGTGCCCCAGCCGAGCTCCGCCGGCTGCTGGCCTTCCGAGACGAAACCCTCGACCGACCAGGTGTTGACGAAGACATCGCGCGGCTTGGGATGCTTGGCACGCTGGGTGTCGCGCTCGGCGATATGGATACCCTTGACGCCAACCTGCTGCATCAGGGCGCCCCATTCGGCGCGGTTCTTCGGTTCGGGGGTCTGGAGGCCGAGATCGGCCGCGACGTTGAGCAGGCCCTGCTTGACGAACCATGAGACCATGCCGGGATTGGCGCCGCAGCAGGAGACTGCCGTGGTGGTGCCGGCCGGACGCGCGCGCTTGGCAGCCATGGTGGCTTCGCGCAGCGCATAGTTCGAGCGGGCCTCGGGACCCTTGCTGTGGTCGAAATAGAAGCCGAGCCAAGGCTCGTTGACGGTGTCGATATAGAGTGCGCCAAGCTCGGAGCAGAATTGCATGATGTCGAGCGAGCCGGTGTCGACCGACAGGTTGACGCAGAAGCCCTGGCCACCGCCTTCGGTGAGAAGGGGCTGCAGCAGGCTCTTGTAGTTCTCGGGGGTCACCGCTTCCTGGATGAAGCGGATGCCGCGCTCGTCGAGGAGGGCACGGTTGGTGTCATGCGGGTCGATGACGACGAAGCGGCTGCGGTCGTATTCGAAATGCCGCTCGATCAACGGCAGTGTTCCGCGTCCGATGGAGCCGAACCCGATCATTACGATCGGTCCGGTGATGGTGCCGTGGACGGGCCAATGAGTCATGATGTTTCCTTGGTTGGGGTGGAACGGGGGTAAATCTTTCGCGGGCTCGTATGGAGAGCGGCCGCGCTCGTCAATCCGGAACGCCATTTTTGCGCCGCCAGGGTCGATTCCGACCCCGACGACGCTGAAGACAACCCGGTGCGGATGACGCCGCGGTGACGCTCGCGATCAGGCTGCGAGCGCCGCGGCAGGCAGGGGCTCGATCAGGCGCCCCGTTGCGGACAGGACGCCGGCGGCGCCCGCGAGCGCGCCGGGGCGCAGTTCGAGGCCGAGGAAGCGCTCGCGCTCGACGGGGCCGGGCATGGCAAGATCGCGCATCGGCTCGGCCGAGAAGCCAAACCGAGCGTAATAGGGCGCATCGCCGACCAGCAGCACAGCRCCGTGGCCATGGCAGGCGGCGCGCCAGATCGCCTCGCGCATCATCGTCTTGCCGAGCCCTTCGCCGTGCAGATCCGGGGAGACGGCGAGCGGCCCGAGCAGCAGCGCATCATGGCCGCCGGCATCGATGTTCCAGAGCCTGACGGTTGCCACGACTGCGCCGTCGCGCTCCGCGACAAGCGCCAGCCCGGCGGCCGGCATCCGGCCTTCACGCAGGCGTTCRCTGGTCTTGGCGAAACGGCGCTCGCCGAAGCAACGGTCGAGCAGGGCCTCACGGGCCTGGATGTCGAACGCGGTTTCCTCGCGGATCGTGATCATGACGCACCTCCGGCCGGAGCGCCTGCGCAAGAGCGCAGACCTTCCCGGCGCCGCGCGCGAACGCGGCCAAACAGAATGATTTGGGGGGCGGCTCCGGCAGGTGCCGGAGCCAGAACGTCAGATGACGTATTGCTTCAGCGGCGGGAAGCCGTTGAAGGCGACGGCCGAATAGGTCGTCGTATAAGCACCGGTGCCCTCGATCAGCACCCGATCGCCGATCTCCAGGCTGAACGGCAGCATGTACGGGGTCTTCTCGTACATGACGTCGACCGAGTCGCAGGTCGGGCCGGCCAGGACGCTCGGCACGGTCGCGTCACCGTCGCGCGGGGTGCGGATCGGATAGCGGATCGCCTCGTCCATGGTCTCGGCGAGACCGCTGAACTTRCCGATGTCGAGATAGACCCAGCGAACCTGATCGTCCTCGCTCTTCTTCGAGACAAGCACGACCTCGGCCTCGATCATGCCGGCTTCGCCGACCATGCCGCGGCCCGGCTCGATGATCGTCTCCGGGAGCTGGTTGCCGAAATGCTTCGACAGCGCCCGGAAGATCGCATCGCCATAGGCCGGAACGCCCGGGATCGGACGCAGGTAGCGCGCCGGGAAGCCACCGCCGAGATTGACCATCGACAGCGACATGCCACGGGTGGCGCATTCCTTGAACACCGCCGAGGCCGAGGCCAGAGCGGAATCCCAGGCGTTCACATTCGCCTGCTGCGAGCCGACATGGAACGAGATGCCATAGGCGCCCAGGCCAAGACGATGGCCATGCTCAAGCACGTCCGCGGCCATTTCGGGCACGCAGCCGAACTTGCGCGAGAGCGGCCAGTCGGCGCCGGCGCCGTCGCAGAGGATGCGGCAGAAAATGCGCGCGTCCTTGACCGCGGTGAGGGCGGCGGAACGGGCGATCTTGTCGACCTCGGCTACGCAATCGACGGCGAACAAGCGCACGCCGAGCTCCATGGCGCGCGCGACGTCGCGCTCCTTCTTGATCGTGTTGCCATAGGAGATGCGGTCAGCGGTGGCGCCGGCCGCGAGAGCGAGCTCGATCTCGACGACCGAGGCACAATCGAAGCAGGAGCCGAGCTTGGCCAGCAGGGCAAGCACCTCCGGTGCCGGGTTCGCCTTCACGGCGTAGAAGACGCGCGTGTCGGGAAGGGCCCGGGAGAAGGCACGATAATTCTCGCGCACGACATCGAGATCGATGACGACGCAGGGACCGTCTTCACGGCGGTTGCGCAGAAATTCACGGATGCGCTCGGTCATCGGCGCGACTCCCCTACGGCGCAAGCGGCGCCGATACGACGTATCGCCGGGTGAGTCGTTCGCAGGTCACGGCGCGATGGAGACGCCGAGAACAGCGGACGAAACGTCCGGACCCGAAACACCGTCGATTGGGGACCCCCCGCACGGCCGGCAATGAAGGACAAGCCTCTTCGGTGTTGACCTGTGGAAAGCCAACGAGACCAAAAAAGCCCGCTCCGTCGTTGCTTTAAGCTGCGTCCCCCGTGGAGATTCGGGGTTTGCCGGTTTCGCCTCCGGCTGCTGGTCGCTGTTCGGGAGCGGCTCTCTTGCGAGAACCGGGAGCGTGATTTGAGGGGATATCCATCCCCCTCCATCCGTTTCCCATCCCTGGCGGCTGTCCGGCCTCTTGTCCGAATGCCCACCGACCAGCACGCGGCCACAGGCACGTGCGAATTGGGTAAGCCGCATATACGAACTGCGGCCCCCCTCTACAAGTTCTTTTTGACCTCGGGGTTCGGTTTTTTCGCCGAACGCGCGAGGCAGAAGCGCGCCGGGCTGGTCGACGGGCGCGCAACCGCAGGTATCGAGGCTGATCGAGCCTCAATCTAGACCCGCTTCTCGCAAAAGCGGATGCGGTTCCCAAATGGGTCCGGCACCTCCAGCGTGCGACCGCCCGGGCCATTTTCCTGGATACCGGGTTTCGAGAAGGGATAGCGCTTGCCGATCAGTTCGGCGCGATAGGCGTCCACGCCCTGCATCCAGACGAAGACGGTCGACCCTGGGCTGGCGTCGCCATGATGCTCGGAGAGGTGAAGTTGCAGGCCCGAGCGTGAAACCTGCATGTAGATCGGGAATTCAGGTCCGTAGCGGTGGTCCCAATCCATGCTGAAGCCGAGGAAGCCGAGATAGAACTCCTTGGCTTTCTCCAGGTCGAAGATCCGCAGGATCGGGATACCCATATTCAGGGTCACGCCTGTCTGGTCGGTGCCGGCGGCCGGGCGGGCTTCTGCCTCGCCGATTTTCGCCGCGAGGATGTTCCAGTCGTCATAGCCGAACTGCCGGGCGACGATTTCGAGCGCCTGGGCATGTGAAAGCGCGGTCTGCGGAGCCACGGCTTCGCGCAGGGCCTTGGCCATCAGTTTCGCATCGCGATAGGTGCGCATGGTCACAATCCTTCTCGATGGTGGACGAAGCGGCCAGGGCTCGCATTGCTGGAAGCGTCCACCGGATCGATCGGGATCGGGACGGAAGCGGGATGCATTCACCATGCCCTGGGAGGGCGCGAGCGGCGGGCTGCATCCGGCCCGGGGCGAAACGTAGAAAACAGGGCGATCGGCTGTCAACATCGTGCGTGCCGGAGATGCGCCGCCGCTGCGCCCTAGACCGGCCCCATTTCATCGCCTAAGTCGTTGGCGAGATGCGCCTTCGGGCGCAAACGCGACGGGGCTTCCTCGAATCATGACCGTATCCAATCGCCGCCAGATCCTGGCCGGCCTTTCCGCCGCCTTGAGCTTTTCCGTGGCGCCCGCCGCGCTGCTCGCGCAGCAGCCGGAGACGCAGCCGGCTCCGGCCCCGACCCCACCGCAGCCGCGCTTCGGCTTCGAGGACGTGGTGCGCCGGGCTCGCGAGATCGCGGCCGCGCCCTATGAGCCTGGTCCGACTCTGCCGGAACCGTTGTCGCGTCTCGATTTCGACGCCTGGCGCGATATCCGCTTCCGCCCCGAGCGGGCGCTGCTGGCGCCGACCGGTTCGGGTTTCCGGATGCAGATGTTCCATCCCGGCTTCCTGTTCACGCGCCCGGTGACCGTGAACATCGTGCGCGACGGCGTACCGACACCGGTGCCTTATTCGTCGAACCTGTTCGACTATGGCCGGATCAAGTTCGAGAAGCCGCTGCCGGTCAATCTCGGCTTTGCCGGCTTCCGCCTGCATTATCCGCTCAACGATCCGCGCATTTTCGACGAGCTGATCTCCTTCATCGGCGCCAGCTATTTCCGGGTGCTCGGCCGCGAGCAGCGTTACGGGCTTTCGGCGCGCGGCCTGGCCATCGGTGCCGGCGTGCCCGGAGGCGAGGAGTTCCCTGTCTTCCGCGAGTTCTGGGTGGAGGCACCGAGCGCGGGCGCCGAGCGCGTCACGGTCTATGCGCTTCTCGATTCAGCCTCGGTATCGGGCGCCTACCAGTTCCATATCTATCCGGATGTCGACAGCGTGGTCGATATCAGCGTCGCGCTGTTCCCGCGCAAGACGATCGAAAAGCTCGGCCTCGCGCCGCTGACCTCGATGTTCTTCACCGGTGAGAACGACCGGCGCTTCCATGACGATTTCCGGACCGAGCTGCATGATTCCGACGGCCTGATGGTGCACTCGCGCACCGGCGAATGGATCTGGCGGCCCTTGCGCAATCCGCGACAGCAGGCGGTTTCCTCCTTCGTCGAAAGCAATGTGCGCGGCTTCGGACTGATGCAGCGCGACCGTGTCTTCGAGCATTATCAGGATCTCGATCTCAGCTACGAGCTCAGGCCGTCCTACTGGATCGAGCCTCAGGGCGACTGGGGCGAGGGCGTGGTCGAGCTGATCGAACTGCCGACCGGCGACGAGACCAACGACAATATCGTCGCGCTCTGGGCGCCCAAGGCCGCGCTGGAGGCCGGCCGCGAGTTCCGCTTCGGCTACAAGCTGACCGCGCTGCTCGACTCCAGCGACCTCCACCCCGGCGGCCGCGTGATCAACACCTACCAGGCGAAGCCGAAGGCGCTCGGCTCGGGCGAGCCCGTCACCGATGGCGCGCGCCGCTTCATCGTCGATTTCGCCGGCGGCGATCTCGACTATCACCTGAAGCAGCCGGAGAAGGTCGAGATCGTGCCTTCGATCGCCTACGGCCGGATCAACCGCGCCTTTATCGTGCCCAACCCGAAGACCGAAGGTTTCCGCGCCTTCATCGACATCGTCGTCGAGCCCGGGCAACTCGCAGAGATGCGTGCCTTCCTGAAGAGCGGCGACAAGACGCTGACGGAGACCTGGAGCTATCCGTGGCGCGCCGAGGCCTGATCGCTCGGATCAGGCTGCTGCGGCCACGACCTCGATCTCGACCTTGAACTCGGGCAGCGTGAAGCCGGAGACGATCATCAGGGTCGAGGCCGGAGGCGGCGTGCCGACATGGGCGTCACGCGATTCCATATAAGGCTTCATATACGCCCGGTCGGTGACATAGGCATTGATCCGCACGATATCGGCGAGCGTCATGCCGGCTTCGCCGAGGATCTTGGCGATGTTGGCGAAGCAGAGATCGGCCTGAGCCCGTGCATCTTCGGGAATGCCGCCATCGGCCGTGATGCCGAGCTGCCCGGAGCAGAAGACGAGGCGCTGCCCGCCGGGCAGTTCGGCTCCATGACTATAGCGGGCGAAGGGCGGGCGGATCGAGGGCGGGTTGAGCGGCTTCATGCTGGTTCTCCAAAGCTGCCGGACTATGCCGCGCCGGGCACCCAAGAACCAAATGCCCCGTGGCGGAGTTGATCAGTTCCGGTATTTGGGGGATTGAGGTGCTCATGCCACGTTCATTGCGCAGGCCTAGGCTTGCGAATCAGCTGAGCCAACGAGACGGGAATAGGCACCGCATGACGACCGTGACCGCGACACGACATCGCTTCTTCAAGGCCGCCTGCCTGCTGCCCTTCCTTGCGCTCACGGCCTGCGCGGGATCGCAGCGTTTCAACGGGCCGGGACCCGGCTTTTCCGGTGGGCCGGGCTACGGCCAGCCTCAGCTGCAATCGGCTCCGCCGATCAGCTCTGCTCCCGTGACGTCGCAGCCCTTGCCGCCGCCGGGCGGATATCCGGCCGCCTCCGCGCCTTCGTCGCCGGGAGCCCTGCCGGCGCCGCAGGATCCGTTCTTCGATCCCAATGCAGGACGGCCGCAACCGCAGAGCGCGCCGCCTGTCGCCGGGGCAACCGAGATTCCGCAACTCAGAGGCGGCAGCGGCCAGGTCGCGACGCTGGGCCAGGGCGCCGCCCCCGCCCGCAGCGCGGGATCTTCGCGTGACAGCGTCATCGGGAGCTGGACCGCGCGCGAGGCGACGGGCAGTTCCTGCCGGATCCAGCTGTCGAGCACGCCGGCTCTCGATCTCTACCGCGCCAATGCGGCAGGCTGCGCCAATCGTGACCTGCAGAAGGTCAATGCCTGGGACTATCGCGACGGCGAGGTCTATCTCTACCAGCCGGGCGGCACGGTAGTCGCGCGTTTGCGTGCCGGGGACAGCGGCAGCATGAACGGCGCTGTCACCAAATCCGGCGCCGCCCTCTCGCTCAACCGCTGAGGCGGGCCTGCTCGTCGCGCCTCATGGGCGCGACGACGATCTCGCGAAAAAGGCCGGGCGCCAGAACCGGCGCTGCAGCGACAGCGCCAGAGTGGCAAAGCCCTTGGCATTGTCGAAGGCTTCGTCGAGGACGGTGAAAGGCGTCGGCCCGCCGGTGGCGATCGTCCCCTCGACATCGTTGTAGCCGCCAATCAGCTCGGCCTCGAACTTGCGCGCCAGCCGGCGCATGGCAGCGTTCTCGGGCAGGCAGGTCATGTAGAGCGTGCGAATGCCGCGATTGCGCGAGGCCGTGATCAGCCGCGTGAACAGCGCTTCGCCGATGCCTTGCCGGCGCCAGGCCTTCTCGACGCTGAACGCGGCTTCGCCCGTCTGGGTGACGATGTCTTCCAGGCCGCGCAGTTCGGCCGCGCCGCGGACCTTTCCGTCCTCGATATAGGCATAGACCAGCCCGCCGACGCCGAAGGTGGTCTCAGCGTAATTGACGAGAAAATCGTCGTTGACGGCCGTGCCAAAGCGCTCGCGACGCGTAAGCACGTCCAAGCGCAGCAGATGATCGATGAAGAGGGTGCGTTCCGCAGGCCAGAGCCGGCGAATTTCACCCTGGCCGGACATTGCGCCGGCCTTTGTCGAACGAGCCAATTGTCTTCTCCTGTCACAGCGCCATGTCGCGCTACCGTCCAGGAGGCGTTCGTCCCTAGAGCTCGGGTCGGAAGATGCGCCGCCAATCTGGGAATGCAAGAGGCGAAGCTGTGGCAAATTTGGGCGGGAGCGCGGATATTTCGCCCAATCTGCCCCGATCTGCGGCCCATGCCTAAGCGTGCATCAGCCAGCAGGCTTGCGGTTGCATCGAGCCTGGCTTAACCCGGGCAGCCGATGCTGTCCCGCCCGCAGGCCATGCCCGCCACCATCTCCGAACGCTATGTCGCCATGGTCGAGGCCGGCGTCATCGAGCGCGATGCGGCGCAATTCGCCGTGGTGAAGCGGCTCGAGGCGCTGTCGGAGACACTCGCCTCACGCCAACTGGCCAGAAAGAGCAGTGCGCTCGGCTGGCTGTTCGGCAAGCGGCAGGCGTCGGCCAATGGCATCAAGGGCCTCTACATCTGGGGTTCGGTTGGCCGCGGCAAGACCATGCTGATGGACATGTTCTACGACTCGGCGCCGGTTATGGCCCGCAGGCGCGTGCATTTCCATTCCTTCCTGGMCGATGTCCATGCGCGCATCCACGCCTACCGCCAGCGCCTGAAGGCGGGCGAGGTCAAGGAGCCCGACCCGATCGGTCCCGTCGCAGCCGAACTCGCCGAAGAGGCAACGCTGCTCTGCTTCGACGAATTCACCGTCACCGATATCGCCGATGCAATGATTCTGGGGCGCTTGTTCACGGCGCTCTTCGCGGCCGGCGTGGTGGTGGTCGCAACCTCGAATGTCGAGCCGTCGCGTCTCTATGAGGGCGGGCTCAACCGAGCGCTGTTCCTGCCCTTCATCGCATTGCTGACCGAGAAGGTCGATGTGCTGCGTCTCGATGCCCGCACCGACTTCCGGCTGGAGAAGCTTGGCGGCGCACCGACCTATCATGTGCCTGCCGATGCAACGGCCAGGGCCGCGCTCGACAAGGCTTTTCTGACTCTGAGCGGGGTCGCCCATGGGCGGCCGCTCGTCCTGTCGGTCAAGGGGCATGAGCTGCGCGTGCCGGAAGCGGCCGGGGGCGTCGCGCGCGCCGGTTTCAGGGATCTCTGCGCCGAGGCCTATGGCGCCTCGGATTATCTCGAGCTGGCGGAGCGCTTCCATACGCTGATGATCGAAGACATTCCGGTGATGGACGAGACGCAGCGCAACGAGGCGAAGCGCTTCATCATCCTGATCGACACGCTCTATGAGCTCCATGTGAAGCTGATCGCTTCGGCGCAGGCCGAGCCGCACGAACTCTACATCGCCACGAGCGGTCGCGAGGCGTTCGAGTTCGACCGTACGGTCTCGCGGCTGATCGAGATGCGCTCCGGCGATTACCTGGCCTTGCCGCATGGCCGTGTCGATTCCGCCGCCAGCGGCGACACGACCGGCCTGGTCGAGACTTGAGAAGCGTCGCCGCATGCCGACGCGCGAGCCGAGCGAAACCCGCATCCTCACCGTCGCCAGCGAGCATCTGCGCCTGCACGGGCTGAAGCGCTTCACCGTCGTGGCGGTCGCCGAAGAAGCCGGCATGACGCATGCCAATGTCTATCGCTATTTCCCGTCGCGGGCTGCGCTCGTCGACGCCGTGGTCGATGTCTGGCTCAAGGCGACGGAGCGCAGCCTCGCCGACATCGCCGACGGACCAGACCCCGCCCATGACAAGCTGGAGCGGCTGATCCTGGCTCTGGCCAAGGCCAATCGCGACCTGCTGCTGGAGGACCGGCATCTGTTCGCCGCGTTGTCGCAGGCTGTCGCCGGGCGTCATGCGATCAGCCGTCGCAACCGCACCCGGGTGAGGGCGCTGTTCGAGCGGGTCATCGACGAGGGCATCGGCTCGGGCGCCTTCGAACCGCGCGATCGCGACAGGGCGATCGCCTTCGTCATCGATGCCACGCATCGCTTCATTCACCCTGCTGCGCTGGCGCTCGACGCGGATGTGCCGCAGGCTTCGGTAGACCTTCGGTTGGCGACGCTGATCAGGGTCATCCTGCGCGTGCTGGCGACGGGCATCGTCTGAAAATTCTGGCTACAAATTACATTTTTTGTAATTTGTAATCGGAAATTTGCCCGCCTTATTCCTGCCTCGCGCGAGGCGTGCATTGCGCAAGACATTGATTTGACGGCGAGAAAGGTGAAGGCTGTTTTCCAGGGCGCGTGCGCTCCAGCCCGACCGTGATCGCCATAAGACGACTTGCAGCAAAAGGCCTGTTTGGGCCAAAGAAACCCACGGTTTCGCCGGGTCTCCGGCATCTCGCAGCGCAAGCACAAGGACTAGGCTATGGCCCGCAAGAAGATCGCCCTCATCGGCGCCGGCCAGATCGGCGGCACGCTCGCCCATCTCGCCGGGCTCAAGGAACTCGGCGACGTCGTGCTGTTCGACATCGCCGAAGGCATCCCGCAGGGCAAAGGCCTCGACATTGCCGAGTCATCCCCGGTCGACGGCTTCGACGCCGGCTACAAGGGCACCCAGTCCTATGAGGACATCAAGGGCGCCGATGTCGTCATCGTCACCGCCGGCGTGCCGCGCAAGCCCGGCATGAGCCGCGACGACCTGATCGGCATCAACCTCAAGGTGATGAAGTCGGTCGGCGAGGGCATCAAGCAATATGCGCCGAAGGCCTTCGTGATCTGCATCACCAACCCGCTCGACGCGATGGTCTGGGCCCTGCAGAAGTTCTCGGGCCTGAAGCCCAACATGATCTGCGGCATGGCCGGCGTGCTCGACTCGGCCCGTTTCCGCCATTTCCTGGCTGAAGAGTTCCAGGTCTCGGTCAAGGACGTCTCGGCCTTCGTGCTCGGCGGCCATGGCGACGACATGGTGCCGCTGGTGCGCTATTCCGGCGTCGCCGGCATCCCGCTGCCCGATCTCGTCAAGATGAAGTGGACGACGCAGGAGCGTCTGGACGCCATCGTCGAGCGCACCCGCAAGGGCGGCGGCGAGATCGTCAACCTGCTCAAGACCGGCTCGGCCTTCTACGCTCCGGCGGCCTCGGCCATCGCGATGGCCGAGAGCTACCTCAAGGACCAGAAGCGCGTCCTGCCGGCGGCTGCCGCGTTGAAGGGCCAGTACGGCGTGCGCGACATGTTCGTCGGCGTTCCCGTGGTCATCGGCGCCAAGGGCGTCGAGAAGGTCGTGAAGATCCGTCTCAACAAGGCGGAGCAGGAAATGCTCTCGAAGTCGGTGGCTTCGGTGCAGGGCCTGATCGACGCCTGCAAGTCCATCGATTCGTCATTGGCGTGAGATAGAGCGAAGGGCGTGCGGCAGTCTCACTGCTGCGCGCCCTTCCATTCGCCCTCGCCAGCGCACGCAAGGAATTCGAGCACATGAACATCCACGAATATCAAGGCAAGGCGGTCCTCAAGGAGTACGGCGCGCCCGTCTCCGCCGGCTTCCCGGCCCTTACGGTGGCGGAAGCCGTCGAGGCCGCCAAGAAGCTCCCGGGCCCGCTCTATGTCGTGAAGAGCCAGATCCATGCGGGTGGTCGCGGCAAGGGCAAGTTCAAGGAACTGCCGGCCGATGCGAAGGGGGGCGTGCGTCTCGCCAAGTCGATCGAAGAGGTCGAGTCCCATGCCAAGGAAATGCTCGGCAACACGCTCGTGACGGCCCAGACCGGCCCGGCCGGCAAGCAGGTCAACCGCCTCTATATCGAGGACGGCTCGGACATCGAGAAGGAATTCTACCTTTCGGCCCTGGTCGACCGCGAGACCTCGCGCGTTGCCTTCGTGGTTTCGACCGAAGGCGGCATGGACATCGAGGCTGTCGCCCATGACACGCCCGAGAAGATCCTGACCTTCTCGGTCGATCCCGCGACCGGCATCATGCCGCATCACGGCCGCACCGTTGCCAAGGCGCTGGGTCTCACCGGCGACCTCGCCAAGCAGGCCGAGAAGGTCATCGCCCAGATCTATGCCGCCTTCGTCGGCAAGGACATGGCGATGCTCKAGATCAACCCGCTGATCGTGACGACGCAGGGCCAGCTCAAGTGCCTCGACGCCAAGGTCTCGTTCGATTCCAACTCGCTCTATCGTCACCCCGAGGTGATGACGCTGCGCGACGAGACGGAAGAGGATGCCAAGGAGATCGAGGCGTCCAAGTATGACCTCGCCTATATCGCGCTCGACGGCACGATCGGCTGCATGGTCAACGGCGCGGGCCTCGCCATGGCGACGCTCGACATCATCAAGCTCTACGGCGAGGAGCCGGCGAACTTCCTCGATGTCGGCGGCGGCGCCTCGGAAGAGAAGGTCACTGCAGCCTTCAAGATCATCACCGCCGACCCGCAGGTGAAGGGCATCCTGGTCAACATCTTCGGCGGCATCATGAAGTGCGACGTCATCGCGCGCGGCGTCATCGCCGCCGTGAAGGCGGTCGGCCTCCAGGTCCCGCTGGTGGTGCGCCTCGAGGGCACGAATGTCGAGGAAGGCAAGGAGATCATCCGGACCTCCGGCCTCAATGTCATCCCGGCGGACGACCTCGACGATGCGGCACAGAAGATCGTCGCTGCGGTCAAGAAGGCTTGAGGAAAAACAATGTCCATCCTGATCGACAAGAACACCAAGGTCATCTGCCAGGGCTTCACCGGCAAGAACGGCACCTTCCACTCCGAGCAGGCGATCGCCTATGGCACGCAGATGGTCGGCGGCACCTCGCCCGGTAAGGGCGGTGCGCTGCATCTCGGCCTGCCGGTCTTCGACACCGTCGCCGAGGCGCGCGACGCGACCGGGGCCGATGCCTCCGTCGTCTATGTGCCGCCTCCGGGCGCGGCCGACGCGATCTGCGAGGCGATCGACGCCGAGATTCCGCTGATCATTTGCATCACCGAAGGCATCCCGGTGCTCGACATGGTGCGGGTCAAGCGTTCGCTCTCCGGCTCGAAGTCGCGCCTGATCGGGCCGAATTGCCCGGGCGTCGTCACCGCCGGCCAGAGCAAGATCGGCATCATGCCGGCCAATATCTTCAAGCCCGGCTCGGTCGGCATCGTCTCGCGCTCCGGCACGCTGACCTATGAGGCCGTATTCCAGACCACCCGCGAGGGTCTCGGCCAGACCACGGCCGTCGGCATCGGCGGCGACCCGGTCAAGGGCACCGAGTTCATCGACATGCTCGAGATGTTCCTGGCCGACCCCAAGACCGAGTCGATCGTCATGATCGGCGAGATCGGCGGCTCGGCGGAAGAGGACGCCGCGCAGTTCATCAAGGACGAGGCCAAGCGCGGCCGCAAGAAGCCGATGGTCGGCTTCATCGCCGGCCGCACGGCTCCTCCCGGCCGCCGCATGGGCCATGCCGGCGCGATCATCTCCGGCGGCAAGGGCGGCGCGGAAGACAAGATCGCCGCGATGGAAGCGGCCGGTATCCGGGTCTCGCCTTCGCCGGCTCGCCTCGGAAAGACCTTGGTCGACGTGTTGAAGGGCTGAACGCCCACGCGACGAGATGGCCGGGCCAGCCCGGCCATCTTACTTAAGACGCAATGACGGCATGAGACGCTCCGGGAACGGGGCAGGACGACGGTAGAAGGCAGGACGACAATGGCTCGCCAGGACATCAACGAGGCTCTCGCGCAGACGGGTTTCCTCTATGGCGGCAACGCGGCCTATATCGAGGACCTCTATGCGCGCTATCAGGCCGATCCGAATTCGGTCGACGAGCAGTGGCGCGGGTTCTTCGCCGGGCTGAAGGATGATGGCCCGGCCATTATCCAGAACGCCAAGGGTGCGTCCTGGACGAAGCCGAACTGGCCGATCCATGCCAACGGCGAGCTCATCTCGGCGCTCGATGGCCATTGGGGCGTGGTCGAGAAGGTCATCGGCGACAAGCTCAGCGCCAAGGCCAAGGCTGCCGGCGCGACGCTCAGCGCGTCGGACGTGCAGCAGGCGACGCGGGATTCCGTGCGCGCCATCATGCTCATCCGCGCCTACCGGATGCGCGGCCATCTCCACGCCAAGCTTGATCCGCTCGACATTGAGCAGGCGAGGGATCCCGAGGAGCTGTCGCCGGCCACTTTCGGCTTCACCGACGCCGATCTCGACCGCAAGATCTTCATCGACAACGTGCTCGGCATGGAGTTCGCCACGCTTCGCGAGATGGTCGCGATCCTGCAGCGGACCTATTGCAACACGATCGGCATCGAGTTCATGCACATCTCCGATCCGGAGCAGAAGGCATGGCTGCAGGAGCGGATCGAGGGGCCGGACAAGGAGATCGCCTTCACCCGCGAAGGCAAGAAGGCGATCCTCAACAAGCTGGTCGAGGCCGAGGGCTTCGAGAAGTTCATCGACCTGAAATATACCGGCACCAAGCGCTTCGGCCTTGATGGCGCCGAGGCGCTGATCCCGGCGCTGGAGCAGATCATCAAGCGCGGCGGCGCGCTCGGCGTGCGCGACATCGTCTTCGGCATGGCCCATCGCGGCCGCCTCAACGTGCTGACCCAGGTGCTCGGTAAGCCGCACCGCGCGCTGTTCCACGAGTTCAAGGGCGGCTCCTTCGCTCCCGACGATGTCGAGGGCTCGGGCGACGTGAAGTACCATCTCGGTGCCTCGTCCGACCGTGAGTTCGACGGCAACAACGTCCATCTCTCGCTGACCGCCAACCCGTCGCATCTCGAGATCGTCGATCCCGTGGTGCTCGGCAAGGTCCGCGCCAAGCAGGACCAGTTCGGCGATATCGTCGAGCGCTCCAAGGTGCTGCCGCTGCTGCTGCATGGCGATGCCGCCTTCGCCGGCCAGGGTGTCGTGGCCGAGTGCCTCGGGCTGTCCGGACTGAAGGGCCATCGCACCGGCGGCTCGGTGCATTTCATCATCAACAACCAGATCGGCTTCACCACCTATCCGCGCTATTCGCGGTCCTCGCCCTATCCGTCCGACGTGGCGAAGATGGTCGAGGCGCCGGTCTTCCATGTGAACGGCGACGACCCCGAAGCGGTCGTGTTCGCCGCCAAGATCGCGATCGAGTTCCGGCAGAAATTCCACAAGCCGGTCGTCATCGACATGTTCTGCTATCGCCGCTTCGGCCATAACGAAGGCGACGAGCCGGGCTTCACCCAGCCGCTGATGTATCGCAAGATCCGCGGCCACAAGACCACGCTGGAGCTCTACGCCACCAAGCTGGAAGCCGAAGGCGTGGTGCAGCCGGGCGAGTTCGACGAGATGAGGGCGGCCTGGAAAGGCAAGCTCGAGATCGAGTTCGACGCCGGCCAGACCTTCAAGCCCAACAAGGCCGACTGGCTGGACGGGCGCTGGGCCGGCATGAAGGCGATCCGCGCCGACGAGGACGACCCGCGCCGCGGCGCGACCGGCGTTCCGGCCGCGGTGCTGAAGGAGATCACCGAGAAGATCACCTCGACGCCGCCCGGCTTCAACGTCCATCGCACGATCCAGCGCTTCCTCGACAATCGCCGCAAGGCGGTCGAGGCCGGGCAGGGCATCGATTGGGCGACGGCCGAGGCGCTCGCCTTCGGCTCGCTGCTGCTCGACGGCCACCCCGTGCGTCTCTCCGGCCAGGATTGCGAACGCGGCACCTTCTCGCAGCGCCACTCGGTGCTGATCGACCAGGAGACTGAGGCCCGCCATACGTCGCTGAACAACATCCGCGAAGGCCAGTCACGCTACGAGGTCATCAACTCGATGCTCTCGGAAGAGGCGGTGCTCGGCTTCGAATACGGCTACTCGCTGTCGGAGCCCAACGCCCTGACTGCCTGGGAAGCGCAGTTCGGCGATTTCGCCAATGGCGCGCAAGTCGTGTTCGACCAGTTCATCTCGTCGGGTGAGCGCAAGTGGCTGCGCATGTCGGGCCTCGTCTGCCTGCTGCCGCATGGCTATGAGGGCCAGGGGCCGGAGCATTCCTCGGCCCGCCTCGAGCGCTTCCTGCAGATGTGCGCCGAGGACAACATGCAGGTCGCGAACTGCTCGACCCCTGCGAGCTATTTCCACATCCTGCGCCGGCAGCTGAAGCGCGACTTCCGCAAGCCGCTGATCCTGATGACGCCGAAATCGCTGCTGCGCCACAAGCGCTGCATCTCCGACCTGTCGGAGCTGGCCGAGGGCTCGACCTTCCACCGCGTGCTGCATGATGATGCCGAGCGCGGCCGGTCCGAGACGAAGCTGGTCAAGGATGGCAAGATCCGCCGGGTCGTGCTGTGCTCCGGCAAGGTCTATTTCGACCTGCTCGACGAGCGCGAGAAGCGCGGCATCGACGACGTCTACCTGATGCGCGTCGAGCAGCTCTATCCGTTCCCGCTGAAGACGCTGGCGCAGGAGTTGGCGCGCTTCAAGGCCGCCGATGTGGTCTGGTGCCAGGAGGAGCCGAAGAACATGGGCTCCTGGACCTTCGTCGAGCCCTATCTCGAATGGGTGCTGGGCCATGCCGGCTCGAAGCCGAAGCGCCCGCGTTATGTCGGACGCCCGGCCTCGGCCGCGACAGCGACCGGCCTGATGTCGAAGCATACCGCCCAGCTCGCAGCGTTCATGGACGAGGCCTTCGCGGCCTGACCCTGTCCGAAGACGCCAGACAAAGACACGAACAAGAGGCCTGATATGGCGACCGAAATCCGCGTACCCACACTCGGCGAATCCGTCTCGGAGGCGACGATCGGCAAATGGTTCAAGAAGCCGGGCGAGGCTGTGAAGGCCGACGAGCCCCTGGTCGAGCTCGAGACCGACAAGGTCACGCTCGAGGTGAACGCCCCGGCTGCCGGCGTCCTCGGCGAGATCGTCGCCAAGGAAGGCGAAACGGTCGGCGTCAACGCCCTGCTCGGCTCGATCTCGGCCGGTGACGGCGTGGCTGCAGCTCCGGCAAAGCCTGTCGCGGCTGCCGAGGCTGCGAAGCCTGCCGCTGCTCCGGCCGCTGCTGCTGCGCCGGCGACCAAGGCTGCCGATTCCGGCCCGGCCGTCGCGCGCCTCGCCGCCGAGAGCGGCGTCAATCCGGCGAATGTCGCGGCGTCTGGCAAGGACGGTCGCGTCACCAAGGGCGACATGCTGGCTGCCATCGCGACGGGTTCAGTGGCTGCGGCCGCGCCCGCAGCTCCGGTCCAGGTCCGCGCCCCGTCGGCTCCCGATGACGCTTCGCGCGAAGAGCGCGTCAAGATGACGAAGCTGCGCCAGACCATCGCGCGCCGCCTCAAGGAGGCGCAGAACACTGCCGCCATGCTCACCACCTTCAACGAGGTGGACATGTCGGCTGTGATGGCGCTGCGCAACCAGTACAAGGACGTGTTCGAGAAGAAGCACGGCGTGAAGCTCGGCTTCATGGGCTTCTTCGTGAAGGCCTGCGTGCAGGCCCTGAAGGAAATCCCCTCGGTCAATGCCGAGATCGACGGCACCGATATCGTCTACAAGAACTACTACCATATCGCGGTCGCGGTCGGCACCGACAAGGGCCTCGTCGTGCCGGTGGTTCGCGATGCCGACCAGCTCTCGATTGCCGGTGTCGAGAAGGAAATCGGTGTGCTCGGCAAGAAGGCGCGCGATGGCGCGCTCAAGATCGAGGACATGCAGGGCGGCACCTTCACGATCTCGAATGGCGGCGTCTATGGCTCGCTGATGTCGACGCCGATCCTGAACGCGCCGCAGTCGGCTATCCTCGGCATGCACAAGATCCAGGAGCGCCCAATGGTGGTCGGCGGCCAGATCGTCGTGCGCCCGATGATGTATCTGGCGGTCAGCTACGATCACCGCATCATCGACGGCAAGGAGGCTGTGACCTTCCTCGTTCGCATCAAGGAAGCTCTTGAGGACCCGGCACGTCTCGTCCTGGACCTCTGAGTTCGCATAGGACTGCGGGAACCGTGCCCGTGCCCGGCACGTCGCTCAGGCGGCCATCGCCGGGTGCGAGCTTGGTTCCCATTTCAAGGGCCTGATCCGGCTGCGCGACCACTCGGCTTGTCTTGCGGTCTCGCGCTGGGATCAGGGATAGGGAAGGAGTTCGCGATGGCTTTTGGCCCCAATCCTCCCTCGCTCCAGGCGCATCTTTGCGTCAAGGGCGGCCTCCAGGCGATCGCCTTCTACGAGAAGGCTTTCGGCGCCGAGTGCACCTTCAAGCAGATGGCGCAGGATGGCGTGCGGGTGTTGCACGCCAATCTTGCGCTGTTCGGCAGCGAAATCCTGCTGCATGACGAGTTCCCGGAATTCGGGGGGCCTGTCGCTTCGCCGCATGCACATGGCGGCGCCAGCATCGCGCTCAACGTCAATCTGCCGAGCCCGAGCGATGTCGACGCGGCAATGGCCCGGGCGGAAGCTGCGGGCGCAATCACCTTCATGCCGGCGGGCGATGTGTTCTGGGGCGCGCGTTACGGCCGCCTGACCGATCCCTTCGGCCATGTCTGGGCCTTCAACGCGCCGCTGGCGCCGGGCTGAAGCCTAAGCCCGATCGCGCCATTGCTTCAGTGCACGACCATCGCCGAGAAGGGGTGGACATAGGCCTGCAGCATCACGAGGCCGCCGACGAGGCAGGCTAGCGCGATCGAATRCCAGAAGACGAAGCGCAGGATCGTGCCCTCGTGCCCGAACCAGTTTGTCGCCGTGGAGGCGACGACGATCGACTGGGCATCGATCATCTTGCCCATGACACCGCCGGACGAGTTCGCCGCCCCCATCAGGATCGGCGAAAGGCCGAGCTGTTCTGAGGTGACCTTCTGCAGATTGCCGAACAGCACGTTCGAGGCGGTGTCCGAGCCCGTCAGCGCCACGCCGAGCCAGCCGAGCAGGGTGCCGAAGAAGGGATAGAGCACCCCGGTTCCGGCAAAGGCGAGCCCGAGGGTGGCATCGATGCCTGAGAGCCTGGTCAGGGTACCAATCGCCAGCATGGCCGAAATGGTGATCAGAGAATAGGCGCAGAGCCTGATCGTCCGGACATAGGTCATGATCATGCGACCAGGCGTGAATCCCATGACGAAGCCGGAAATGATCGCTGCGATCAACATGCCCGAGCCGGTATAGGAGAGCCAGGTGAACGAGAACACGGCGGCCTCCGGTGTCGGACGTGGCGCAACCGGCGCCACCTTGGCGATCTGGTTATGGAGATCCGGCACCGGATAGCTCCACACGGCCCAGGAATTCACACTGGTCTTGAACCAGTCCGTGCCCCAGATCAGCAGGATCGCGCAAACGATGATCCAGGGCGCCAGGGCCATCCAGACCTGCGCAGGTGCGGATCGCTCCGTGGATACAGCCGGTATGATTCGCCCCTCGGCGGAGACGTCATGGCCGCGCAGGGCCGGTGAGGCCCAGATCTCGCGGGGCTTCCAGATCTGCAGGAAGCCGATCAGGCAAGCCATCGAGATCAGCGAGGCGCCGATATCGACGATCCAGGGATTGATGAAGTTCGAGATGAGGAACTGCGGCACCGCAAAAGAGACGCCGGTGACCAATATGGCCGGCCAGATCTGCAGCATGCCACGCCGGCCGGCGAAGACCCAGATCAGCCAGAACGGCACGAGCAACGAGAAGAACGGCAATTGTCGGCCGACCATGGCTCCAAGCAGGAACGGATCAATTCCGGTGACCTGGCTGAGCCCCTGGATCGGTGTTCCAAGAGCACCAAAGGCGACCGGCGCCGTATTGGCGATGAGMGAGAGCCCAGATGCTGCCAAGGGGGAAAAGCCGAGCCCGATCAGAATCGCGCCGGTCACCGCGACCGGGGTGCCGAAGCCCGAAGCGCCCTCGAAGAAGGCTCCGAAGGCGAAGGCAATCAGCAGGAGCTGAATCCGTCGGTCGCTGGTCACTCCGCCGATCGTGGTCTGCAAGGTTTCGAAGGCGCCTTTCTCGACCGTAAGCCGGTAGAGAAAGATCACATTTAGGACAATCCAGCCTATTGGGAAGAATCCAGTCACCGCTCCGAGCGCCGTAGCGCGGGCCGACATTCCGGCGGGCATCGTGAATATAAATATCGCCACAAGATTGGCGACAATAAGAGCAATGATCGCTGCAATATGTGCTTTGACGGTATTTGATGCGATCAATCCTAACAATACAAGGACCGGAAGCGCTGCGGCGAGCGTCGACAGGGCGCTGTTTCCGAATGGGTCGTAGACCTGATTCCACATGGCGCTATCTTCCCTTGAGCCGTCGCAAGGCGGGAACGCGAAATGTGCTTCTTGGTATTGTTGCGAATTATACGCTCAATCAACGGAAATGATAGCAATCGCGCTCGCAATGTCGACATCTATTGCGGGCATGGCGGACTGCGTCAAAGCGATGTATTGCGGCCGGTAAGACGCMGCGCCGCGAGTGTCGGCGCGCATTGCCTGCTCAACGGAAGGAAGTCATGTCCTACGATCTCGTCGTCATCGGTACTGGCCCCGGGGGCTATGTCTGTGCCATCCGCGCCGCTCAGCTCGGCCTCAAGGTCGCCGTGGTGGAGAAGCGCAAGACTCATGGCGGCACCTGCCTGAATGTCGGCTGCATCCCGTCCAAGGCCTTGCTGCACGCGTCGGAAATGTTCGAAGAGGCCGGCCACACCTTCCCGAGTCTCGGCATCAGCGTCGGCACGCCCAAGCTCGATCTCAAGCAGATGTTGGTCCACAAGCAGGAGACGATCGACGCGAACGTCAATGGCGTCGCCTTCCTGCTGAAGAAGAACAAGATCGAGGCCTTCCAGGGCACCGCGAGCATCCCCGGCGCGGGGAAAGTCGAGGTCACGGGTGCGGACGGCAAGAGCCAGGTCCTCGAGACCAAGAACATCGTCATTGCGACGGGTTCGGAAGCGGCCGGCCTGCCGGGCGTCGAGATCGACGAGAAGACCGTGGTGACCTCGACCGGCGCACTCGAGCTTGCGTCCGTGCCGAAGGRGCTGCTGGTGGTGGGCGCCGGCGTAATCGGTCTCGAAATCGGTTCGGTCTGGAGCCGTCTCGGCGCCAAGGTCACCGTGGTMGAATATCTCGACCGCATCCTGCCCGGCATGGATGACGAGATCGCCAAGCAATTCCAGCGCATCCTGCAGAAGCAGGGCTTCGAATTCCACCTGGGTTCCAAGGTCACCAAGGTCGAGACGGGCAAGAAGGGCGCGACCGTCACGGTCGAGCCCGCCGCCGGCGGTGAGGCCAAGACGCTGTCTGCCGATATCGTGC
>NZ_JBFTRC010000055.1:0-28674 GCF_056399325.1 Allobosea sp. 01N443 | reverse complement strand
GGCCGGCAAGCCCCAGACCTTCTTCCTGGCGCTAGCGATCATCATCGTCTGGGCAGCGTCGGGGCCCTTCTTCGGCTTCAATGACACCTGGCAACTCGTGATCAACACCTCGACCACGATTGTCACCTTCCTGATGGTCTTCATCATCCAGAACAGCCAGAACCGCGACACCGCAGCGATGCAGATCAAGCTCGACGAGCTTATTCTTCGGCTTGAGGGGGCTCGGGAGGAGCTGCTCGACCTTGAGGAACTCGACGAGGAGAAGCTCGAGGCGATGCGCGCGGAGTTCGAGAGGCTGGCGAGGAAGGCGAGGGAGAAAAACGGTGACTAGCTCCGGCTTGCCGGGAGAGCGAGGCATCGTCTATCGTCATGGCGTGATTTGTCCGCCCTTCGTCTCGATCTGGTATTTCGCCAATTACTCAGAGCTTTAGCATAAGCCCATACCTCAAGTGGGAGATGCAAAATGTCCTCTGATACCGCCTTGCTCGTGATCGATGTCCAGGAATCCTTCCGGCAGCGTGCCTATTTTGAAGAGACCTATGTGTCGCCCTTCATCACGCGGCTTCAGGCGCTCGTCGACGGAGCCAAGGAAGCTGGCATCCCTGTCGTCCAGATTTTCCACGTCGACCCGACCGGTCCCTTCGCCGAGAGTTCCGGCTACGTGAAGACCCTCGCGCCGCTCACGCTCGAACCAGATGCCGTCTTTCGCAAGGGGCGGCACAGCGCGCTCGTTGGCAGTGGGCTTGATGTCTGGCTGACCGAGAATGGCATTCGCCGCGTGATCGTCTCCGGCGTCCGCACCGAGCAGTGCTGCGAGACCACGACGCGCCACGCGTCGGACCTCGGCTATGAGGTCGATTATGTCGGCGAGGCGACCCTGACCTTCCCGATGACCGATGCCGCCGGCCGTCAGTGGAGCGCAGCCGAAATACGGGCGCGGACGGAGCTTGTTCTGGCCGATCGCTTTGCGCGCATCGCCACCGTCGAGGACGCTCTCACTCAGCGCAGCAAGAAGCTGGCAGCATGACGCGCGAGCAGCAGCCCGTCGAGGTGCCGGTCTATGTGCTCGTACCACCGCGCGTGCTGCTGCTCGATGTCGCCGGACCGATCGAGGTGCTGCGCCGGGCCAATCTGGAACAGGACGCCTTGCGCTTCACCGTGACCTATGCCGGGCCGCTGCCTGATGTCTGGAGTTCGATCGGCCTTGGCATGACAGCCATCGGTCCCTTACCAGCCTCCCTGCCAGACGGCTCGCTGCTTGTCCTGCCCGGCAGTGCCGATGCGCCTCTTGGCCATCAGGGCTCGAGCCGGGAGGAGGATGCGGTCCAGGAGGGGCAGATCGTCGCGTGGCTGCGGCGGGCGGTTCGTCCGGGCATCCGCTTCATCTCGATCTGCTCCGGAGCCCTGCTCGCGGGCCGCGCCGGGCTTCTCGACGGGTATGATTGCACCACGCATTATGACTGCCTCAGCGAACTCGCCGAGGCTGCGCCGGCGGCCCGAATCCTTGAGAACCGGCTCTATGTCGAGGATGGCGAGCGCCTGACCAGTGCCGGGATTACAGCCGGTATCGATCTGATGCTGCATGTCGTGGCGGGGATGGCGGGGCATGCCTGCGCGCTTGCCGTTGCACGCTATCTCGTCGTCTATCTCAGGCGTGCCGGCGCCGATCCGCAGCTTTCGCCCTGGCTCGAAGGCCGCAACCACATCCACCCTTCCGTGCACCGGGCACAGGATGCGGTGGCGGCCGACCCGGTGCGCGACTGGTCGGTGAGTACGCTTGCCGATGCCGCCGCAACGAGCCCGCGCAATCTCTCGCGCCTGTTCAACGAACATGCGGGCATGAGCGTCACCGAATATGTCAATCGGATGCGGGTTGCCGTCGCGCGAGAGTTGCTGACCGGTTCCCGCCTCGACATCGAGGCGGTCGCTGAACGCGCCGGCTTTGCTTCACCTCGGCAATTGCGGCGGGCCTGGGGGCGCTTCCATAGTCTGCCGCCGAGCCGGATGCGGCAGAGCGAGGCTAATGCTGCGGGCTGAACCGGAGGTCAGACCACCGATGTCAGGCCGCCATCGACCATCAGCAGATGGCCGTTGACATAGTCGGACGCGGCCGATGAGAGGAAGATCGCGGCGCCGACCAGTTCCTTAGTCTCGCCCCAGCGCCCGGCGGGCGTGCGGCTCTTGACCCAGCCTGAGAAAGTTTCGTCGGCGATCAGCGCCTTGTTGAGCTCGGTGACGATGTAGCCGGGGCCGATCGCGTTGGTCTGGATGTTATGTTTGCCGAGCTCGGCGGCGAGACCGCGTGTCATCATCTTCACGGCGCCTTTGGTGGCGGTGTAGGGCACGATGGTAGGCCGGCCGAGCTCACTCATCACCGAGCCGATATTGACGATCTTGCCCCGGCCGCGCGGCACCATCCGCTTCGTCACGGCCTGCGTGACATAGAAGACCGAATGGAGATTGGTATTGATCAGGTAATGCCAGTCCTCGGCGGGGAACTCGGTGAAGGGCGCCCGCTTCTGCGTGCCGGCATTGTTGATCAGGATGTCGATCGGCCCGACCTCGGCCTCGATCGTGGCAATGGCCGCCTCGACGGCCTCCTGCTCGGTGACGTCGAAGGCAGAGATCGAGACCTTGCGGCCGGAATTGGCGATCGCGGCGCGTGCGGTCTCGAGCTTGCCCTTGTCGCGGCCGTTGAGCACGACATGTGCCCCAGCTTCGCTCAGACCTTCGGCCATGGCGAGGCCGATGCCCTGGCCCGAACCGGTGATGAGTGCGATCTTGCCTTCAAGGCTGAACAGCGAAAGCGACATGGCGTATCCTCGATGGCGCAGGTATGGCCGAAGAAATTCGATTTGCGCGGGCCCGCATAGCTTGGGTAAGCATCTTTCAATCGATTAGACAATTGCAGATCGGCCGAATCCGGCAAGGCCTTCCCTGGGAGAACCGCCATGCGCGCAGTCGTCATCCACGCCGCGAAGGACCTGCGGGTCGAGGAAAGGCCCGTGCCGGAACTCGGACCGCTGGATGTGCGTGTGCGGATCGAGGCGGGCGGGATCTGCGGCTCGGACCTGCACTACTACCAGCATGGTGGCTTCGGTACGATCCGCGTGCGCGAGCCGATGATCCTCGGCCACGAGATCGCAGGGACGGTCGAGGCGGTCGGCGGCGAGGTCTCGCGGGTCAGGTCGGGGGACCGTGTCGCCGTCAATCCGAGCCGGGCTTGCGGGCGTTGCCGCTACTGCCAGGCAGGCCAGCAGCAACACTGCACCGACATGCTGTTCTATGGCAGCGCCATGCGCTTCCCCCATGTCCAGGGCGGGTTTCGCGATGTGCTCGTCGTCGAGGAGCGGCAGGCGGTGAAGCTGCCTGCGCATGTGCCGGCGGCGCAGGCCGCCTTCGCCGAGCCGCTTTCGGTTTGCCTCCATGCCGCCAAGCGCGCTGGCCCCCTCCTCGGCAAGCGGGTCCTGGTGACCGGCTCCGGGCCGATCGGCGTGCTCACCGTGGTCGCTGCCAGGGCGGCGGGAGCCTCCGAGATCGTCGCGACCGACGTTGTCGACGGTCCGCTGCCGACGGCATTGAAGATGGGCGCGACGGGCGCGATCAACGTCATGGCGGAGCCGGAGCGGCTCAAGGCGGAGTACGGCGCGGAGAAGGGAACCTTCGACGTGATGTTCGAGGCCTCGGGTAACCAGCATGCGCTGACGGGTGCGTTCGACGTGGTGCGGCCCGGCGGGGTCATTGTGCAGATCGGCGTCGGCGGCAATTTCACCCTGCCGATGAACGTGCTGGTCGCCAAGGAGTTCGATCTGCGGGGCTCATTCCGCTTCCATGAGGAGTTCGACTGGGCCGTGGCGATGATCGGCTCGGGCAGCGTCGATCTCTCTCCGCTGCTGACGGCGTCGATCCCGGTCGAGCGGGCCGTCGAGGCCTTCGAGCTGGCTGGCGACAAGTCGCGGGCGATGAAGGTGCAGCTCGCCTTCGCCTGATCAACCGAGCCGCAGCGTCGGATGGCCCGTCTGGCCGTGCAGCGCGGGGTCGTAGACGACGAAGGTGTCGCGGCCGCCATGCTTGGCGGCATAGAGCGCGGCATCGGCATGGGCGGCCGCGCTCGACAGGGTTTCCAGCGGGCCGACGATGCAGGCGCCGATGCTCACGGTCGCGGTGATCGCCTGCGCCCCATTAAGCTCGATCGGGGCTGCCCTGATCTCGCTGACGATCTTGGCGGCAATCGCCGAAAGCGAGGCGAGCGAACTGTCGGCGATCAGCAGGATGAACTCGTCGCCGCCCCAGCGGGCGCAAATATCATAGTTGCGCAGCACGGCGGACATGCGGTGTACGACCTCGATGATCACCCGGTCACCGGCCTGGTGGCCATAGGTATCGTTGATCGTCTTGAAGTCATCGAGATCGACCAGGGCGAGCGCCGTCGGGCGCCCGGTGCGAAGGGCCCGGTTCTGCTCCTGGGCAAAGGCCCCTTCAAAGCCACGTCGATTCAGCACCGAGGTAAGCGGGTCGTGATGGGCGAGATGCTCGAGCGTCTCGGTGCGCTCCCGTACCATTGCCTCGAGTCGGTCGGTATTGTCGCCAACCGCGCGTGCCATCTCCTCGAGGGCGCGCGACAGGCGGCCGATCTCATCGTGGCCGGCGTCAGTGTCGGAAGCTGTGAACGAGCCGGCGCGGACGCGCATCACGGAGGCTTCCATCCGCGCCAGCCTGTCGAGAACGCTGCGTTTGAACAGCAAGGTCATCAGTGTGGCGGCAGTCATCAGGATGGTGGCCAGCAGCAATGCGATCGGAAGAAACAGCCTTCGATCGATGATCTGGTCGACATCCATCAGGCTGATGTTGAACCAGCCCAGGCGGTCGAGATAGCCCACTCCGACGAGCGTTTCGCGGCCGCTGACGGTCATGAAGCGTGAGCGGACGGGGGCTTCACCCCGCGCGACCTCAGCCATCATGCCGGTCAGCGCCGCACGGTCGGCTTCTTCGTCGACAAGGGCAAAGATCGTCTTCTTGGCCTTGAGGTCCTTTGTCAGACTATGAAAGTCGACAAGGCGCGGATCGCGATGCGCCTGCACCGCGCCGTTGCGGTCGACGAAGATGCTCTGCACGCCGACCTGCGGGATATCGACGACTTCGCGAATGAACTGGCTGAGATCGACGCCGGTCCCGATGATGCCGAGCTGCTTGGCCCCCTTGCTGATGATGCAGTTGATCCAGACCTTGGTGACTTTGAGATTGTCGTCGTGGTCGACATTGAGGTGGCAGCCGGAGCCGAGCGCCGCCGTCTTGTAGTACCAGCCGTCGCGCGGGTTCTCGCGTGAGAGGGTGTAGCGCCTGCGGGCGGTCTCGTAAGTGTTCTGCTTGTCGTTGAAGTAGTAGTTGCCGGAGCCGTCGAGCACGACGAAATAGCTGCGATCCTTGAACGAGAGCCGGTAATGCTCAAGTTCAGCGAGCCCGCGCTCGGATTTCTCGGGATCGTTCTCATCTGCCGCCCAGGCAAGAATGGCTGGGGAGCGCGCCACCGTTTCGGCCAGCGAGACCTCCCGCATCAGGGATTCCAGCCCGCGATAGCGATCGAACAGGATCTGCTTCTCGGCGAAGAGCGTGCCGAGTTTCTCGACCGTCGCGTTGACGATCCAGAGAAGAGCTGCGGTCGAGGGGATGGCGACCGCAAGCAGGGCGGCCAGGGTCAAGACGAGAACCCGGCCCCTCAACCCCGAGGTGAAGGCCGGCCGCGCGATATTCGCCCTCATCCCGAGCAGTGCCCCGACAGCGTCCGCCGAACCTAACTGGATGTCGTGATTCGACGCGTTTGATTCGGCCTGTTTCTGTCACGATGCTTGCACGGGTGAAGCTAGAAATCACCCGTGCGAGTGTCCAATCCAGCCGCAAAAGCTTAGAAGAGGCCTTCGATCTGTCCTTCCGCATCGATATGGATGCGTTCTGCGGCGGGCTCCCGGGGCAGACCGGGCATGGTCATGATGTCCCCGCAGATCGCGACGACGAAGCCGGCCCCGGCCGAGAGGCGAAGTTCACGAACCGGAACGATGTGGCCCGAGGGAGCGCCGCGCAACGTGGGATCGGCCGAGAAGGAGTATTGGGTCTTGGCCACGCAGACGGGAAGGTGTCCATGCCCGGCAGCTTCGAGTTCCGCGAAGCGCGCGCCGACCTTGGCGTCGTGGGAGATGCCAGCCGCGCCATAGATCTCTTCGGCAATGGTCTGCAGCTTGTCGCGCAACGGCATGGCATCTGGATAGAGCGGCGCGAAATCCGCCTCGTCATCGTCGGCCAGTGCGGCGACCTTGCGCGCCAGCTCCTCTGCGCCCGCGCCGCCTTCGGCCCAGTGCCGGCAGATCACGGCTTCGACGCCAAGATGGTTGCGGCAATAATGGCGGATCAGCTCATGCTCGGCATGGGTGTCGCTGTCGAAATTGTTGATCGCGACGATCGGCGGAACGCCGAATTTCCGGATGTTGACGACATGGCGCGTCAGATTGGAGAGCCCGGCTTCGAGCGCCTTCAGGTTCTCCTGGCCGAGCGCATCCTTGGCTGCGCCGCCATGCATCTTCAGCGCGCGGACGGTCGCGACCACGACAGCCGCGGCCGGCTTGAGGCCGGCCTTGCGGCATTTGATGTCGAAGAACTTTTCCGCGCCGAGATCGGCTCCGAAGCCGGCTTCGGTCACGACATAATCGGCGAGCTTCAGTGCGGCGCGCGTGGCGATCACCGAGTTGCAGCCATGGGCGATATTGGCGAAGGGGCCGCCATGGACGAAGGCGGGCGTTCCTTCCAGGCTCTGCACGAGATTCGGCATGAGCGCATCCTTGAGGAGGACGCTCATCGCGCCGGTCGCCTTCAGCTCGGCGGCAGTGATCGCGCGCTTGTCGCGGCTGCGGCCGACCACGATGCGGCCGAGCCGGTCCTCGAGATCGGCATGGTCGCGAGCGAGGCAGAAGATCGCCATGACTTCCGAGGCGACAGTGATGTCGAAGCCGTCCTCGCGTGGATAGCCGTTGCCATTGCCGCCCAGCGACGACACGATCTGCCGCAAGGCGCGATCATTCATGTCCATGACGCGGCGCAGCGCGACATTGCGGGCATCGAAGTCGAGCGCATTGCCCCAATAGATATGATTGTCGACCAGCGCAGCGAGCAGGTTGTGGGCGCTGGTGATGGCGTGGAAGTCGCCGGTGAAATGCAGATTGATCTGTTCCATCGGCACGATCTGCGCATAGCCGCCGCCGGCGGCCCCGCCCTTCATGCCAAAGCAGGGACCGAGCGACGGTTCGCGCAGCGCGATCATGGTACGCTTGCCGAGGCGAGACAGGCCGTCGCCGAGGCCAACCGTCGTGGTGGTCTTGCCCTCGCCGGCGGGCGTCGGGCTGATCGCCGTGACGAGGATCAGCTTTCCATTTGGACGCTGCTCGAAATCCGGGATCGCGGCGCCATCGATCTTTGCGATGTACTTGCCGTAGGGATGAAGGGCCTCTTCGGGAATCCCGACCCTTTCGGCGATGCTGGCGATGGGCGTGAGTTCGGTTGCGCGGGCAATTTCGATATCGGTCGGCATACGGTTTCCTTCGCCGCGTCGCGACCCAGACCGGAGCACGMGGAATCGGCGGTCACAGTGCCGTGAAACGGGCCATTCTGCCACTGCTTTCCCGGAACGCTGCGTCCATATTTTGGCACGGCTCCGGTCTTCACCCCAAGGGGAGGGGCACCAAACTGGGATCCGGGATGGGAGTGCGCGATGCCGCAAATTGGGTTCAACCGCCGTGATCTCGTCGCTTCCGCGCTCGCTGCGGCCGGGCTCGCGGCGCTGTCTCGTCCCGAACCTGCCCGGGCCCAAGGAGCGGAACTTCCGATGACGCCTGCCTGTGAGGGTAGGGCGGCGGTTACCAGTCGCCAGACCGAGGGGCCGTATTTCACGCCGTCCTCCCCGCTCAAGCGGGATCTGCGCGGAGATGGGCCAGGCGAGATGCTGGTGCTGTCCGGTTTCGTGCTGACGCCGCAATGCGGCCCGGTCGGCGGAGCCCTGGTCGATCTCTGGCATGCCAATGCGAGCGGCGACTATGACAATGCGGGCTTTCTCTTCCGAGGCCACCAGTTCACCGACGCGCAGGGCCGGTACCAGTTCATCACCCGCATGCCCGGCCTCTATCCCGGCCGGACACGACATTTTCATGTGAAGGTTCGGGCGGGACAGGGGCCGGTCCTGACGACCCAGCTCTATTTCCCGAGCGAGCCCGGCAATGCGCGCGACGGTATCTTCGATCGCGCGCTGCTGATGGATATCCGCGCTGCCGAAGGTGGGCGTCTCGGCCGGTTCGATTTCGTGATCGCGGCCTGAGCGAACCGGCGTGAGCCGGCCCGCTCGGGCTTTGGCTCACGCGACGAGATGGGCGTTCTGCGGGAACAGGAACTTGCGCGCTTCCTCGTCGAATTCCGTCTTGAAGGCGAACTGATCCTTCAATGCCACCGCGCGCTGAGCGGCGGGGCGAGCGGAAATCTCATCGAGATGGCGCTTGACGTTGGTCAGCTTGCCGAAGGCCTCTTCACCGAGCGCGAAGGCCGCGCGCGTCGACCAGCCCCAGACCGACATGTCGATCAGCGTGTAGCTGTCTCCCAGCATGTAACGATGCTTGCCGAGCTGGTCGTTGATGATGCCCCAATGTCGTTCGGCCTCGCGCGAGTAGCGGTTGATTGCGTAGGGGATCTTCTCAGGCGCAAAACGGGTGAAATGCACGGCCTGTCCACAATAGGGGCCGATGCCGGTGGCGACGAACATCAACCAGGAGAGCATCTGGCCTCGTGCCGCCGGTGTGCTCTCGGGGAGGAACTTGCCGGTCTTCTCCGCGAGATAAAGCAGGATCGCGTTGCTATCGAAGATCGTGACGTCGCCATCAGTCAGGGCTGGCGTCTTGGCATTGGGATTGATCGCCAGGAACTCGGGCTTGAACTGGTCGCCACGCCGGGTATCGAGCGGCACCATCTCGTAGGGCAGCCCGGCTTCCTCAAGGAAGAGCGCGATCTTCGCGGGGTTCGGCGACGGATGATAGTAGAACTTGATCATCGATTGGGTCTCCTGGCGCAGGGTGATCGAGCGGGTCTTACCGCTGTTTCGTCGCGTAGGCTGCAAGATCCGTCAGCCTGGCGATAGTGAGGTCGGCGCCCGCCCCGAGCCGTTCCGGTTGCATGCGCAGAGCCTTGAACAGTGCCGTGGGGCCGATCCCGCCGGGGGCCGCCAGCTCGGCGCGCAAGGCCGAGGCGGGAATGCGCTCGATGCGCGCGACGGTGAAGCCGTAGGCTTTGGCGCCGGCGATATCGAAACCGTTGGAGGAAACGAAGAGGATCTCCTCGCGAGCAAGGCCCAGTCGCTTCTCTACCAGCTCATAGCCGCGGGGGTCCGGCTTGTAGACGCCGATCTCGTCGACGCTGATCACGGTTTCCAGCAACTTGTCGATTCCGGCCTGGGCGACGAGGCGCTTCAACATGGCCGGGCTGCCATTCGAGAAAATGGCGAGGCGGAAGCCCGCAAGCTCCTCGAGTGCCTGCTTTGCCTCCGGGTAGAGCGCGAGCGCGTCATAGGCTGCCGCAATTCTGGCGATCAGATCGGGCGTCGCCACCAGCCCGAGTGTCGCCAACGTGAAGTCGAGCGAGTCGCGCGTGACCGTCCAGAAATCCTCATAGCGGCCCATCAGCGCCCTGAGCCAGGTGTACTCGAGCTGCTTCAGCCGCCAGATCTGGGTGATCGTTTCGCCATGGCCGGGAAACGCCTCGTCAGTGACGCCGGCAACGGATTGGACGTCGAACAAGGTGCCATAGGCGTCGAAAACGAGGGCTTTGAGCGCCATGGGCGGTTCCCTTGCCGCGGGATCGGGGATCGGTGCTTCTTCTTAGCACTCGCGTTGGCGGCGCGGTGCGTGATATCCGCACAAGCAGTTTTTCCTTGATGCCCACAGGTTGCCGCATGTCGAACCGCCCCGTGATGCTGATGGTCCTCGATGGCTGGGGCTGGCGCGAGGATGAAACCAGTAATGCGGTGAAGCTGGCGAACACGCCGAATTTCGATCGCTATTGGGCCAGTGCGCCGCGCGCTTTCCTGAAGACTTCGGGGCTCGATGTCGGCTTGCCGGAAGGCCAGATGGGTAATTCCGAGGTCGGCCATCTCAATCTCGGCGCCGGGCGCGTCGTCCTGCAGGACCTGCCGCGGATCAACCAGGCGATCCAGGACAAGTCGATCGCGCAGGCGCTGGACGCGACCGGGCTTGTCGCGAAACTCAGGGATACAGGGGGCACCTGCCACCTGCTAGGCCTCGTCTCGCCCGGGGGGGTGCACGCCCATCAGGATCACGCCGTGGCGCTGGCCCGGATTCTGACCGGGCAGGGTATCCCGGTCTGCGTCCATGTCTTCACGGATGGACGAGACACCCCACCGCAATCGGCGGCAGAGTATGTACGCGATTTCGCCGCGGCCCTGCCGAAGGAGGCTGTGATCGGCAGCCTGTCGGGCCGTTATTTCGCGATGGATCGCGACAATCGCTGGGAGCGCGTCGAGCAGGCCTGGCGCGCCATGGTGCTGGGCGAGGGCAAGGCCTTCGCGACGGCCGGGGAGGCGGTCGCCGGCGCCTATGCGGAGGGCGTCAATGACGAGTTCATCGTTCCAACCGTGATCGCTGGATATGCCGGCATGCGGGACGGCGACGGGTTGCTCAGCTTCAATTTTCGCTCGGACCGGATTCGCGAGATTCTGGCCGCGGTACTCGACCCGGATTTCACGGGMTTTACTCGGGCTCGCGTGCCGAAGCTTTCCAGGGCGGTCAGCATGACCTCCTACAGCGCCGAACTCGACAAGATCATGCCGGCGCTGTTTCCGCCGCAGACGCTCTCGAACGGTCTCGGAGAGACCGTCGCCAAGGCAGGGCGGATGCAGGTCCGCATGGCAGAGACCGAGAAATATCCGCATGTGACCTATTTCTTCAATGGTGGCGAAGAGCGCCTCTATCCCGGCGAGGACCGGGTGATGGTGCCGTCTCCCAAGGTCGCGACCTACGATCTGCAGCCCGAAATGTCGGCGCCGGAGCTGACGGACCGCGCCGTCGCGGCGATCACTTCGGGGCGATATGATCTCGTCGTGCTGAACTTTGCCAATCCCGACATGGTTGGGCATACCGGAGTGCTTTCGGCGGCGATCAAGGCGGTCGAAACCGTCGATGCGGGCCTGGGCCGGATTGCCAAGGCAATCGAGCAGATGGGGGGTGCCCTGCTCGTCACGGCCGATCACGGCAACAGCGAGCTGATGGTCGATCCGGTGACCGGCAAGCCGCATACCGCCCACACGACGTTTCCGGTGCCCGTGATGCTGATCGGTGGCGATGCGAAGGCGTTGGCCGATGGCAGGCTCGCTGATGTCGCGCCGACGCTGCTGGCATTGATGGGGCTAAAACAGCCGGACGAGATGACCGGCCGCTCGCTGCTGCGCTGACCAATGCAGGCTGATCAGAAGCTGTAGGCGGCTTTCACCTTGACGGGATGCTGGCTGAAATTGGTGAGGTCCCGATTACGGGGTTCACCCTTGGCCTTGCCGGCGACCTGGATATTGTAGGCGGCCGAGAGCGCGAGCTGTTTCGTCGCCTGCCAGTAGATGCCGGGGCCGGCGAATGTGGCGTAGCCCGCTTCGTTGCCGAAGCCGAGATCGTTGTAGCGCCGCAGATGGCGGACCTCGCCGCTGACATAGAGGCCGTCGACGACCTGCCAGGCCAGTGATCCTGAGGCCGTAAAGGTCGAGGAGCGCCCATAGGGGGCGGGGCCGGTCCAGGTCATGTCCTGGGAGAGATTGAGCGCGGCATAGAGCTTGCTTGGCACCAGCGCCGTGTCGGCGAAGAGACGGATGCCGGTATTGAAAGTGGTGAAGCGGCCGGCGCCGTCGGGATCAGTGCGGTTGACGCTCGGATCGAGCACCACCGTCAGGCCGATGCCGTGCAAGTCACGGCCGAGCAGGCGGTATTTCATCTCGACGCCGGCACCATTATTGCTTGAATTAGCACTGATCCCCCCTTGCCGAAGCATTGGTGTAGCCACCGAGCAGATAGGGGCCGATCTCGAAGCAGGAGAAGAGCCCATAGGAGCCCTGGAGCTGCGCGCCGTGGGCGTTCGACCGGCCACTGCGCGCGCCGAAGGCGCCGCCATAGGTCAGGCTCGGCCCGAACGAACCGAACTCCGCCACGTCCGAACCGGTTGTGAAGCCGAAAGCGTCGGTCGGGATGCCTTCGCTCTCGGCGCAGGCTGAGAGCGTCGGCTGGGCGGCAGGCACGCTCTTGCGGGTAGGCAGGTCGGTTGCCAAGGCGTTGGCGGAAAGAGCGCTCAGGGCAAGGGCAGCGGCGGCAATCTTCGGCAGCATCGGTCAGTCCTCGGGTATCGATGCCCCAAGATCGATCAGATGCAAATGATTTGCAAGAGCGTTAACTGGCCGCCAGAGTTGCGGGGAGAATCCTCGCGAAATTGGTCGGGAATGGCGAGACTGCGCCGGCTTCCCAAAATATAATAAAGTTACATCTTTGCAGCGACACTGCTATCGCACCGCAACCGAAGCGAGGCGGGCCGCAACGAGCGGCGCAATGCCGGCGAGTTCGGCGGCAGGCTTCCAGGCTGCGGCGTGAACTTCCTCGAGCTGCGCGACGAGCGGCACCGCGGGATCGGCGACGAAGAGATATTGCAGATCGTGATGGATATGGTCCGGCTCTCCGCGCGAGGGTTTTCCGGGGACGTCATGGCTGTCGATGACGAAGGGCAGATCGTCGCCGCGATGCCAGGGATGCAGGGCAAGCCTGCTGACTCCGGTCTCTTCGATGGCCTCGCGCGCAGCGGAAAGGTTGAATGCTTCGGCCTCTTCGTAATGGCCGCCAGGCTGCAGCCAGCGACCGATGACGACATGGTCGATCAGCAGTACCTGGGCGTGGTCCGGCGACAGGACGATCGCACTGGTCGTGACATGGCCCGGAAAGGTGTCGCGCTCGTCGAGCGCATGGCCTGCGGCAATCTGCCAGCGCAACAGCGACAGATGCTCACGCCGCGAGGCGACCTCGGCGCGATAGCGCGTCACTACGCCCTCAAGGCGAGACCGGAAGGAAATAGTCATGGCAGTTGCAGCTCGTATTCCTGGAATCGACCATTCTTGATGCCGTCATAACCGATCAGGAAGCGCAGGCGACCAGGCCTTTCCTCGAGAATGGTCACGACCTCCGCCTTGGCATCCTTGGGCGGTGCAAGTGTGCCGAGATCCCTCGGTGACTGGGGCGCGGCAGGGTCAAGCAGCAGCAGGCCATAGGGAACGTCCTGTTCCTGCGCAGGGCCGACCAGGACCAGCAGGCGTCCGTCCCGCAGTGCAGCAAGGTCGCGCACGCCGCGATTCGGGCCAGCCGGGAAAGCGATCACAGTCGGAGTGCCCTGCGCGGGTTCATTGCCGGGCGCGAAGAGCTCGTCCGGATTTGTTTCTAGCAGGAAGGCGCGACCGTTCTGCGACGGCGCCCGCAGCCCGATCCAGAGCCTGTCATGAGCGGTCGCTATGCCTTCGATGTTCAGGCCGTTGCCATCCGTCAGGGGCTTGCCGAAAAAGGGCGCAACCTCGCCGGCACGACGCAACAGATCACTCAGGCGGTAGGTCAGTTCAACCTGGCCGATGGGGGTGCCGGCCGTATCGACCTTGACCCGCGCGAGCTGGAACGACGAGAGGCGAAACTCGCTGCTGCTGCGCGAGCAGCCATGCGAACCGGCGATGTAGAAATAGGGCGCGGCGTAGGCGACCGCCTCGCCGTCGAACTCGCCATAACCGCCGATCGTCGGACAAGGAGACGCGGGGATCGCGCCGAGCGCGGTCGGGGAGGGGCTGTCCCCGATCAGCTCGACCACGCCGGCAGGCTTGATGCGCCCCTTGGTCAGGATAGCGAACTGGGCCGAGCGGTTCTCGTCATTCGCCAGGAGGCAGCGCCGCTCCTCGCCATTCGCCGGCAGGCAGGCCAGGCCGCTGACATCCTTGGCTGCCTTGTCGGGCTTCTTGCCAGCAAAATCCTCGGTCGCTTCGACATTGCGGACGGGCTTCAGCGTCTTGGCTGACGCCGGTAGCGCGAGCAGCAGCGCTGTGGCGAGAGCAGTCGACGTCAAGGCAAGGCGAGGCATGGCAGGGTTTCCGGTTGCCGCGGGATTGAGCGCGTCGCGCCCGGTGCTGTCAAAGCATTAGTCCGCATCATGCACATTCGGGGCCGGTCAGGCTCGCCCTTGTGTGCGATTGACGTGCTTCTCGCACTCTCACCGCGCTCGTCGCGGCAGACAGCCGGAATCCAGTCGAGCCCCGCCCCGGCGACGGAGGGCGGAGCCCTTGCCGTTCGGAATGCGAGGACTATCTAGCGCGGGTTCACCGAGACCCTTTCTATGCTGCCCCTCGATTTCCCTGTTCCCGGCGTCTTGAATTCAAAAGAGATGCTTATCGCAGAGGCCATCCACGCCCGAGCATGGGAAACTGTAAGAAGCGACCCAGATCTTGCCGGAGATGAGGCCGAAGCTGCGAAGGCGAGGCTTGGAGGGATCGTGGCTCGTTTGATGTCAGATCCTTCCAGATCGGTCGGCGACCTCGCCGCTGCAGCAGTCCGGGCCTTCAACGAAAGCCCCCGCACGCCCTGAGCGGAGAGGGGGATTGCGCGCCACCACCCATGGCGCGCAGTCAGTTCTCATGCGTCTCAGGCCGCGAGTACGCCGTCTGCGTTGCGCAGGACATCGGCGAGCGGAACGAGACCCTTCATCGCGCCACTGCCTGCCGCCTGTTTGCCGTCCTCGATGGCTACCGCGAAGCGAAACGCGGGATCGGCTTCGATGCGCTTGCGCAGCGCCAGGATGCGGGGATAGTCGCGTGGGTCGACGGCCTTGTGGAAGTCCACCCAGCGCGCAACGCCGGCAAACACCGCATCGGCCAGCGTCGGTCTGTCGCCGAGCAGGTAGTCGCTGTCGCCGATCATCGCCTCGAGTTGTTCATGGCGCTCGGCGACAAAGCTGCGGCCGAACTTGCGCAGCGTTTCGCGATACTCCTCCGTTACACCTTCCGCTTCCAGCGCCACCCACATCGGGACGAACGCACCGGTGAAGCCGGTATTGAGGAAGGCGACGTATTGATGCAGCCGGTCGGCCTCCGGCGTGCCGGGTTCGAAGCTGATGCGGCGGTCAAGGTCGCGCGCCTCCAGCCACAGGGCGATCGCCATCGTCTCGGTGAGGACACGGCCTTCGCCGGTGATCAGCACGGGCGTCTCCACGCGGCCGTTCAGGCGCTTGTAGGCGTCGGTGCGCATTTCTCCCAGCATATCCACCCTGGTGAGGCGATAGGGCTGGCCGAGCCATTCGAAGGCGGTCACCAGCCCTGCGGAACTGCCGAGCGGAAAGCCGGAGGTGAGGATCGGTTCAGATATCGGGTTCATGTCGTTTCTCCAACGTCGATGCGCTGGATATGCGGATGTGGACGCCCGACCTGTAGATTGGCAATGGTGGACTCAGCGTCTACTCTCATAGACTTTGAGCGAGCGGCTCGCCTGCGCTGGGTTCATCGTCTGGAGAGCTGGCCTTCAAGGACCGCAGGGGCGCCGGCGTCTCGTTGTTGCGATCGCGTTCGCCAGTTCCTTCGTGCGAGCGGCAGCAGCCGTTCTCGAAATCCCGGCTCGTCCTTTGATCTCCCGTGGACGGAATGCCACTGCCTGGTCCTGTCCTGCGCGCCTCTTTCTGCTTCAGCGAAAGCAATTGCTGGTGATTGCCAGCCTAGGGTCTCCGGGAGTCGCTCCCAGGAAGGCCCTCCCATGCTGTCTGCCACACTCGATCCCGTTCAAGCCCCGCGCACATGTCAGATGACGCCTCGCTCTTCGGCGTCCCTGGGATGAGGCCGCTCAATGCGTTCGAAGGGTTCGGAATCGAGATTGAATACGCGATCGTCGGAACCGCCGATCTGGAATGCCGCTCCATTGCAGATATCGTCCTGGCGCATGCCGCCGGCACGGGCGCCGTAGCTATGGAGCGAGGCTTGATCGGCTGGTCCAACGAGTTCGTGCTTCATGTCCTGGAAGCGAAGAATCTCGCTCCGGCGGCCAGATTGGAAGACCTCGCCCAGCCCCTGCAACGCGAGGTCATCGCATTGAACAAGACCCTTCTGGGCCACGGAGCGCGCCTGATGCCGACGGCAATGCATCCGTGGCTGGATCCCCGATATGATGCTCAGCCGTGGCCGATTGATCCCCACGGAATCTACCGCACCTATCAGCGCATCTTCGAAACCAGATCGCATGGGTGGACCAATCTGCAGAGCGTCCATCTCAATCTCCCCTTTGCCGACGACGATCAATTTGCGCGGCTCCACGAAGCGATCCGTCGCGTCCTGCCGATCATTCCAGCATTGGCTGCAAGCTCGCCCATTGCCGACGGCCAGCGCACCCCCTACCGCGATTTCCGCATGAGGGCCTACGKAGCCAATGCGAAGGCCTATCCCCTGATCAACGGCCTGATCATTCCCGACACCGTCTCCAGTCAACGCGCGTACGAAGACACGATTCTCGAGCCGATCTCTGCCGTCATGGCGTCTGCAGATCCCGGCGGAATCCTCAGGCACCCCTGGCTCAATGCCAGGGGCTGCATCCCCCGCTTCGACCGAAACACAATCGAAATTCGGGTCATCGATACCCAGGAGTGCCCCGAAGCCGATCTCGCAGTTGCCGCCGCTGTCGTTGGAGCAGTTCATCGCCTCTACGGCGATCTCCAGCGCCTCAGCGGCGACATGGCCACCGAGGAGCTGGCCCGGATATTCGACAGCTGCGTGATATCCGCCGAGGACGCCATGATCGATGATGGGGCCTATCTCAGGCTGTTCGACTATTCCGGTCAGTCCTGTCGCGCCGGCGATCTCTGGCGGCACATTCTGGAGAACATGGATGACAGCTCGGGCATTGATCCAGCGCGYTGGACACCAATCTGGGCAACCATCCTGAAGCATGGCAGCCTTGCCCGCCGGATCGAGGATGCAGTGGGTGCCAGCCGCCCGTCACGTGAGCGATTGGCCGCGGTCTATCGCGATCTCTGCGACTGTCTCCAGCAAGGCACCATGTTCGCGCCCGACAGGGACAGCTGAGACGCATACAGGCGACCGAAGCGCCCCAACGGGCTCAATGCGAGTCCTTGTCCAAGGGCCTTCTTGGGCGGGGCAGGGGGGCGAGGCGATCGCTTGCCAGCCCAACTGGCCTGGTTCGCCGGCTTTGGCGCCGGTGATCAGTGCATCAGCCGTCCGCCGGCGATGTCGAGGGTTGCGCCGGTCAACCAGCCCGAACTCTCCGAAGCGAGGAACAGCGTGGCCGCCGCCACGTCTGCCGACGAGCCGAGCCGCCGGACCGGATGAGCGAGGACCACCTGCGCCCTGACGGCGGGAGGCATGTGTGTTGCGGTCCGGTCGGTCAATACGGCCGATGGTGAAATGCAGTTCACGCGCACGCTGGATGGCCCGAGGTCGTGTGCGGCTTGCTGTGTGAGCATGATGACGCCGGCCTTGGCGACCCCATAGCCGAGCGGCGCCTGCGAAGGCGCGCGGCCGGCTGTCGAGGCCATGGTGATGACGGCGCCGCCGCGGCCCTGCTTGAGGCTTGGCAGGAAGGTTTTGAGCGTCAAGAACGTGGCGGTCAGATTGTGATCAAGGCTGGAGTGCCAGTCCGCCTCAGTCACATCCTCCAGCGCAACGGGCCTGCTGGTCCCACCTCCGGCGAAGGCGGCGAGAATGTCGAGCTTGCCGCGCCGTGCAACGAACGCGGCACGCGCGGTCTCCAACTCGTCGTGCCGGGTGCAGTCGATCCGGACGGCGGCATGCCCGTCGGAGATCGCCTCCAGGGAGCGCAGCACCGTGTCGAGCCGGGGTTGGTCGCGGCCGGCAACCGTTACGGAAACCCCGTTATGCGCCAGCCAACGCGCGGTTTCGGCGCCGATCCCGCCGGAGCCGCCAGTGACCAGCGCCGTTTTGCCGGCGAGGTCGGGGAAAGTCGGGATGTGTGACACGGTCGACGGTTGCTCAGACATAGCGTGCGACCGTCATGCAGATCACGGTTACGAGCAGCAGCCCGGCTGAGATCCGGTAGAGGAGACCCAGCCAGGGCGCAGCTTGGCCGGTCCTGCGCAAGCCGCGCAGCACCCCGAGCGCCTGGATCACCAACGCCGCCACCGAGGTGCCGGCGCCGAGCGCAAGGAGCATTTCTGCGTTTCCGACGTTCCCGGCATGGATGAAACTCCACAGGAGCGCGCCAGAGATCATCGCGACGACGGCGGCACCGAACTGCGGGCGGAAGAGGCGGGCGACGTCGTTTGCACCAGTACGGGCCAGCACGAATGTCGTGCCGGCCCAGAACACCGAGGAGAGAACGTGCATGGCGATGATACTGATCAGGAAGGGTTCCATAGGCTAGGCTCCGAAACAGCGCCCGTTTGAATGGGCAAAATTGGATATACAATCCGTATAGTCATGAGTCACGAGAGAACGTCAAGGCCCTATTCGAGTGCCAAACGAGAGGCCAAAACCGCAGAAACGCGCGGCCGGCTCCTCGCTGCGGCAGCGGCATTGCTTCGGGAGCCGGCTGGAAGGACGCTCTCGCTAGAGGCCGTGGCGGCCGCRGCGGGCGTGACTCGACTGACCGTCTACAATCAGTTCGGCTCGCGACGTGGGCTGCTGGAGGCGACCTTCGACGCCCTGGCGGCTGCCGGCGGGATCGCTGATCTTGCAGACGCAATGGCCATTTCTGACCCGAAGGAGGCCTTGGCGGCGCTGGTCACGGTGTTCTGCGGCTTCTGGAGTTCCGATGACGGACTGGTTGGGCTGTTCGCGACAGCGGCCGGCGACACCGAACTGACGGAGAGCCTGGCAGAACGCAATGAGCGCCGTCGGCTGGCGCTGGCCGCGCTCGTGCGCCGCCAGGGTGGGCGCGACGAGCAACTGCAGCGCGATGCCGTCGACCTGCTCTTCGCGCTGACCAGCTTTGCCGTGTTCCACATGCTGCGGTCCGGCGGGYGCGAACCAGATGCCATATGCGCACTGCTTCAACCGCTTTGCGACCAGGCTCTGCGGGGCAATGATGGCGCGCTGAACCTGTCGCCGCGGGGGCCCGGTGTCTCAGCCGGATTGTGACAGGGCGGCTGCTGCTGCCATCGGGACGTCAGTAATCGGGCAGGAGATCAGCCTGCGGGCGGCGCCCTCGGTTGTTCCCTGTTTCAGCCGGCACCCCACCCATATCATCGGGCGAATTCTGCATCCCGCAGACCCGGCGGACGCATTCGCGCAGCCAGCGGTGCGCAGGATCGGCATCCAGCCTGGGATGCCAGAGCAGGGACACGGAGATCTCAGGCACAGAAACCGGCAGCGGAAAGGTGACCATGCCGTCGCGCAGGGTCCGAGTGTGTCGTTCGGGCACAATGGCGACGAGATCGGATCCACGCGCGAGCGAGAGCGCAGGCGAGAAGCCGGTGACGATCGTGGCGATGTCTCGCCGCAGTCCGATCGCCTCCAGCGCGTCGTCGATCGGTCCCTTGTCGAGACCGCGCCGCGAGACGAGGATCTGCCGGCCAGCAGCAAAGCGATCGGCGGTGATCTCGCCTGTGGCCAATGGATGTCCCCGCCGCACGACCCCGACGAAGTGATCCGCGAACAGCGCCCGCGTCCTGATTTCCGGACTCTGCGCCGCCCCGATGACACCGGTTTCGAGATCGACACTGCCTTCTCGAAGCAGCGTACTATCCTTGTCCAGCTTCTGGACGAAGCGGAGCCGTATGCCGGGCGCTTCCGCCTGGATGTGCGCGATGAGTTCAGGCCCAAAGGCCTCGACGAAGCCGTCGCTCGCCCGAACCGAGAAGGTCCGGAGAAGCCGTTGCAGATCGAGCGCCTCGGCCGGCCGCAGGATCGCCTCCGCTTCCTGAACGAGCGGACCGACGCGCTCCCGCAATTCCAGTGCACGCGGCGTTGGTACAAGGCCGCGCCCCGCCCTTACCAACAGCGGGTCGCCGATCGTCTCGCGCAGCCGCGCCAGGGCTCGGCTCATCGCGGASGGGCTTAGMCGCAGGCGCCGGGCAGCGCGGGCCACGCTGCCTTCGGTGAGAAGGACATCGAGGGTGATGAGCAAGTTGAGGTCGGCTCTCGTCATGCTGGCAAGACTAGCACGGCTCGCCAGCATGACATGGCGTCAAATGCACTGAATCAGTGCAAATGCTGCGTCTTCCGCCAGGTGTCATATGTGGCTACCTGCTTCGAACAGTGCTTCGGAGCCCCCCACGATGATGAAGGCTATGCTTGACCCGCCGTTCCCCACCGAAGCCCCGACGGCCCAGCGTGGCGCGCCTCGTTTGGCTCTCGCCGGCCTATCCCTCTGCATGTTGCTGTCCTCGCTTGGCACCAGCATTGCCAATGTCGGCCTGCCGGCGCTGGTGCAGGCCTTCGCAGCCTCCTTCCAGCAGGTGCAGTGGGTGGTCCTCGCCTATTTGCTTGTCATCACCACGTTGAGCGTCGGGGTCGGACGACTTGGCGATCTCGTCGGACGCCGCTCGCTTCTGCTGGCCGGCATAGCCCTCTTCACAGCGGGCTCGGCGGGGTGCGGCCTTGCTTCCGGCCTCGCCGGCTTGATCGCCGCGCGGGCGGTGCAGGGGGCGGGCGCCGCAGTCATGATGACGCTGAGCCTGGCCCTTGTCGGCGATGCCCTGCCGAGGGACCGGACCGGCAGTGCCATGGGGTTGCTCGGCACCATGTCGGCGGTCGGCACGGCACTCGGCCCCTCGCTCGGTGGTGCTGTCATCGACGGCTTCGGATGGCGGGCGATATTCCTTGTCACTGTCCCGTTCGGCGTCGTTGCCTTCATGATCGCCTTGCGGAGCCTTCCGGTCGATCGCCTCGAGAAGAGGGGAGACAAGCCGCGCTTCGATATGCTCGGCACGCTGCTGCTGGCCGCTGCGCTGGTCGCCTATGCGCTCGCCATGACCTGGAACCGCGGTGCATTCGGCTTGCTCAATGGCGGGCTCCTGCTAGCCGCAGCAGTCGCCGCGCTCCTGTTCGTATTGGTACAAGCGCGGGTCGCGGAGCCCCTGATCCGGCTCTCGATGCTGCGCGAGCCCGGGCTGCGGAAAGGCCTCGCCACAACCGCGCTGGTCGCGGCGGTGATGATGACAACACTGGTCGTTGGCCCCTTCCATCTCACCATGGCGCTCGGCCTCGATGCATCGGGCGCTGGCCTGGTCATGGCGATCGGGCCGGTTGTCGCGGCGCTCTCGGGCGTACCGGCTGGCCGCTTGGTCGATCGGTTCGGCGCGCAACGCATGAGCTTGGTGGGCTTGGCCGCCATGGCCGTCGGATCGCTTCTCTTCGCGCTCATGCCGCTGCAGATCGGGATTGCGGGCTATGCCGTTCCCCTGATCGTTCTCACCCCAGGCTATGCGCTGTTCCAGGCCGCCAACAACACGGCCGTGATGCGAGAGGCTGGTCCGGAAGGGCGCGGGCTTGTCTCCGGGATGCTCGGCCTCGCCCGCAATCTCGGCCTGATCACCGGTGCTTCGGTGATGGGTGCGGTGTTCGCTCTCGCCGCGGGGACGGACGGCAGCGCGGTCGCATCTCCGGACATGGTCGCGACCGGATTGCACGTCACCTTTGGCCTGGCTGGAGCAATGATCGTCATGGCCCTTGCCATCGCGAGCCGCTCGGGCACTCCCGCTGCTTGAGGATGGAATCCGGCTGCGCTCGGGCTGAGGTTGGTGCCGCGACATGAATGAGGATCCGTCGGGGCATTTCCATTGTCACCAGCGGATAGCCGTAGACAGGCGCGTCGGCCGCGAGTTTCATGAATCCACGCTCTAACCACGCATGATCGCTTGGGCCCGGGATGGGATTGGGGGCTGTCTATCGCACCCGGTTGGTCAATTCGCTCGGCGGCCGACGGCGTTCGCGACGAGGCGAAGAAACCATGATTCCTGAGCTTCCGTCCGTGAACCAGCTTTCATTGGTCATCAGCCAGGCTGCCGCACCAGCATTCCTGCTCGGCGCGGTCGTCGGCCTGATATCGGTCCTGATCAGTCGCCTGGAGCGAATTCTCGACCGGTCGCGCATGTTGAGCAGCCTGCAGGGCGAGGGGCCTGTCGTTCACGAACTCAAGGCTGATCTCCCCCGCCTCGAGCGGCGAGCCCATCTGATCAACAGCGCGATGCGTCTTGCCATCTCGAGCGGTGTTTCGACGATCCTGCTGATGATGCTCGCGTTCATGTTTGCGTTCGTCGGGTCGGCCCATGAACGGGGTGTGGCCGTGCTCTTCATCGTGGCTGTTGGGCTCTTCGGCGCTTCGCTTGTCCAGTTCCTGCGCGAAATCAACGTCGCCTTGCGACGGAGCGATCATATCGCTTGATCCGCATCGCCGGGGCATAGGCAACGACCGGCGCCGCCCAGGCGGCGCCGGTCGTTGGACTCAACCGAGCTTGTCGTACGCCGGGACGGTAAGGAATTCCTCGAATTCAGGCGCGAGCGAGAGGGTCGAGAACAGCTCGATCGCCTCCGGGAAACGGCCCTTTGCGTAGTTTTCAGGCCCGACCTCGCCCTTCACGCGCTCCATCTCCTCGGTGAGGCAGCGCTTGAAGAGATCCGCGGTGACGATGGTGCCTCCGTCAACGGTGACGCCGTACTGGATGAACTGCCAGATCTGGGCACGGCTGATCTCGGCCGTCGCGGCATCCTCCATCATGTTGTAGATCGGCACCGCGCCGCGGCCGCGCAGCCATGCTTCGAGATATTGCACGCCGATGCGGATGTTCTCGCGGAAGCCGGCCTCGGTGCGCGTGCCCTCATGGACCTCGAGCAGTTGCTCGCGGCCGACGGAGACGTCCTCGCGCTTCTTGTCGAGCTGGTTCTGCTGCGGCATCAGCCGGTTGAAGACCTCCATCGCCACCGGCACGAGATCGGGATGGGCAACCCAGGTGCCGTCATGGCCGTCGCCGGCCTCACGCTCCTTGTCGGCCCGGACCTTGGCGAAGGCGGCCTCGTTGGCGGCCGGATCGTTCTTGACCGGGATCTGCGCCGCCATGCCGCCCATGGCGAAGGCGCCGCGGCGGTGACAGGTCTTGATCAGCAGCAGCGAATAGGCCCGCAGGAAGGCCTTGGTCATCACCACCTGCGAGCGATCGGGCAGGACGAAGGCCGGGTTGCGGGCGAGCTTCTTGATGAAGGAGAAGATGTAGTCCCAGCGGCCGCAGTTCAGCCCGGCCATGTGATCCTTCAGCTCATAGAGGATCTCGTCCATTTCGAAGGCCGCGGGCAGGGTCTCGATCAGGATGGTGGCCTTGATCGTGCCGGTCTTGAGGCCAAGCGCGTTCTGAGCGGCGACAAAGACATCGTTCCAGAGCCTGGCCTCGAGATGGCTCTCGAGCTTCGGCAGATAGAAATAGGGGCCGGAGCCCGCAGCCAGCGCCGCCTTGGCATTGTGGAAGACATAGAGGCCGAAATCGACCAGCGAGCCCGAGGCGATTTCACCGTCGATCTCGATATGGCGTTCCGGCAGATGCCAGCCGCGCGGGCGGATGATCAGAACGGCTGGCTTGTCCTTGAGCTTGTAGGCCTTGCCGGTGGTCGGCTCGGTGAAGTCGATCCGGCCGGCCCAGCGATCCCTGAGATTGATCTGGCCTTCGACCATATTGGCCCAGACCGGAGAGGAGGCATCCTCGAAATCGGCCATGAACACCTTGGCGCCGGAGTTCAGCGCGTTGATGATCATCTTGCGGTCGACAGGACCGGTGATCTCGACACGACGATCCTGCAGATCGGCGGGAATCGGCGCCACCTTCCAGTCGCCTTCGCGGATATGCCTGGTCTCGGTCAGGAAATCGGGCGTCTCGCCGGTATCGAAGCGCTTCTGGCGCTTCTTGCGCAAGGCGAGCAGGCGCTTGCGCGTCTCGTTGAAGCGGCGCTGCAAGTCGGCAACGAAGGCGAGCGCATCATGGCTCAGGATCTCGTCGAAGCGCGGACCCATTGCGCCCTTGATGACGACACCCTTCGGCAGGGTCTTGGTGTCCGACATGGCGGTCTCCTTCGCATTCGGCAGGGATGAGGTGAGGCGCAGTATCGGAGGAAATCGCTTTCTCCTGTAGCCGCGGGAATGCTTGATGACTTTTGCCAAAATAGAATAAATCGGCATTCACCCTCTGTCCGCTTGCGTGCAATATCGGAGCGCGGAAAGGCAGGACGGATCGACGATGACCAAGGTAGCAGGATCTCACTGGCGGACCATGACCGTGTCCGATCTCGACGCTGTCGTCGCAGTGGCGGCCGAGGTTCATCCGGATTTTCCGGAGGAGGCCGCCATTTTCGCCGAGCGGCTGAAGCTGTTTGGCGATGGCTGCCGGGTCCTGGACATGGGGAGCGGGATCGCCGCCTATCTGCTCAGCCATCCCTGGCGCGAGCTCGAGCCCCCAGCCCTGAACGCGCCGCTCGGCGCGCTGCCGCCCGCTCCCGGGACCTTCTACATCCATGATCTCGCGCTGCTGCCGCAGGCGCGAGGCACCGGCGCCGCTGTCCTGGCGGTCGCGGATGCACTCAGGCTCGCTCAAAAGTTCGGGCTGCCGAGCCTGTCGCTCGTCGCGGTCAATGCCTCTGTCGGCTTCTGGGGCAAGCAKGGTTTTTCGGTCGTCGTCGACCCGCGGCTCGAGGCCAAGCTTGCGAGCTATGGCAGCGATGCGCGTTTCATGATGCGCCCGGTCGCCGGGGCGGATTGAGCCGAGATCGCTAAACGAGGGCCTGAAAGCGCTCCAGGAAGCGCGCTTGCGCGAGTTCGGTCGACAGTGGCCTCAGCCAGTCCGTGACCTCGCGCGGCAGCGGCTTCGGCCGGCCAAAGAAGATCAGAGCTTCCTCGCGGTCGAAATCGGCGAGTTCGGTCGCCTCGAGGAAAGCCGAGATCTTGTCGGCGTCCTTGGTCTTCCGCGCCAGCATGGCGGGCGTCGCCGCCGGCAGACCGAAGCGCAGATGGATCGCGGCAAGCAGGCGGAGCTCGACGCTCTTATAGGCGTCGCCCATCACCACCTTGAAGGGCGAGATCATGTCGCCGATGACATATTCCGGAGCGTCGTGCAGCAGCGCCATCAGCCGCCAGGGCTTTGACCAGTCCGGATTGAGGTGGCTCGCGATCGCCTCGACCAGCAGGCAGTGCTGCGCCACCGAGAAGGAATGCTCCCCACGCGTCTGGCCGTTCCAGCGCGCGACGCGAGCCAGACCATGCGCGATATCCTCGATCTCTATATCGAGCGGGGAGGGGTCGAGCAGATCGAGCCTCCGGCCCGACAGCATGCGCTGCCAGGCGCGGGGTGGAAGCGGCGCCTTGGCCATGCTCAGGCCGGAACGCGGATGTCGCGGGCGAGCACGGCGCATTCCTCGTAGCGGAAACAGCCGGTCAGATGGTCGTTGACCAGTCCGCAGGCCTGCATGAAGGCGTAGACGATGGTCGGGCCGCAGAAGGTGAAGCCGGCGGCCTTCAGCTCCTTGGAGATCGCCTTGGAGACCGCCGTCTCGGCCGGCACCTCCTCATGAGTCCGAAAAGCGTTCTGGAGGACGCGGCCGTCGAGATGGCGCCAGAGGAAATCCGAGAACTCGCGCCGTTCGCTGATCTCGAGATAGGCGCGAGCGCTCTTGATCGTGCCCTCGATCTTGCCGCGATGGCGGACGATGCCGGCATCGCCGAGCAGCCGCTGGACATCGGTCTCGGTGAAGCGAGCAATCGCCTCCGGCTCGAAACCGGCGAAGGCGGAGCGAAAACTGTCGCGCTTGCGCAGAATGGTGATCCAGGCGAGGCCAGCCTGAAAGCCGTCGAGGATCAGCTTCTCGAACAAGGCGCGCGAATCATATTCCGGCACGCCCCATTCGGTGTCGTGATAGGCGAGATAGAGCGGATCGGTCCCCGGCCAGATGCAACGGAACTTGCCGTCCGGGCCTTCGACTGCTGCGCGTCCGCTCATGCTGCTGCTCCAAAACCGGGCTCGCCGGGGAAGGGGAAGCGGATAAAGTCCGGCTTCGCCAGGGTAAAGGCCACGCCGCCGCCTTCGAGTCTTTCGCCCGCGGCCATGGCGTCGGCGACACGGTCGAGCCGCAGCATGGCGAGCCCGCGCCCCTTGGCGCAGGAACCGATGCGGCCGAGCACCTTGCTGCCGGCGGTCGCCTCGACGCCCATCTCGGGAACCAGTCCCTCGGTAAAGACCACCGGCACGATGCGGGTCCGGGCGGTGCCGCGATGCTGCATGCGCGACACCACCTCCTGGCCGATATAGCAGCCCTTCTTGAAGGAGACGCCGCCAAGCTGGTCGAGCAGCGCCTCATGCGGAAAGGTGTCGCCATAGACGAAATCCCTGCCGCCATCGGGAATGCCGAGCGCGATGCGCCTGGCGTGGTAGGCATCGGGTTCGGCGCTGGCGAGCGAGCCGACGTCGTTGCGGTCAGTGATCGCGCGCTCGCCGAGCGCCGGCAGGCGCGGGTCGGCATAGACGAGGCCGGCATCGTCGGGGAGCGAGAAACCGCCGCTCGATGCGACCACGGTGGCCACCTCGGTGAGATCGTCGAGCGCGACCTTGGCGCGCAACTTGTAGAGCTTCAGCCGCTTCATCAGATCGGGAACCTGCAGGAGCGGCACGTCGAGGAGAAAACCTCCGCGTTCCTCCTCCGGCACCGCGACCACGAGAAAATCGCTGATGATCTTGCCTTGCGGTGTCAGGAGCGCGCCATAGCCGGCATGGTCCGGCGTCACCACGTCCATCTCGTTGGTGACGATGTTCTGCAGGAAGTCGCGCGCGTCCTCGCCACTGACGCGAATGACGCCGCGATCGACCAATCGGGTTGCAGGCATGGTGAAGCTCGTTTCTGATCGCTGCCAAGGGCTGGACGCGGGTCCGTTCGATAGGTAGGCCGCTTCAGCCTCATCCTCAACCAGCAGGACGCCTCCGATGCCGCAGAGCTATGATGTCATTCTGAAGGGCGGCACCGTCGTGAATCACGATGGCCGTGTCCAGCGGGATCTCGGGATTACCGGCGGCAAGATTTTGGCGCTCGGCGATCTGTCGCAGGCTTCCGCAGGTGAGACGGTCGATTGCCGCGGCCTGCATATTCTGCCGGGCGTCATCGACAGCCAGGTGCATTTCCGCGAGCCGGGGCTCGACCACAAGGAGGATCTGGAGACCGGCTCGCGCGCCGCGGTGCTCGGCGGCGTCACGACCGTCTTCGAGATGCCGAACACGATCCCTCAGACCACCGACGAGGCGTCGCTGGCCGACAAGGTCAGGCGCGGTCGGCACCGGATGCATTGCGATTTCGCCTTCTKGGTTGGTGGCACGCATGAGAACATTGCCGATGTGCCGGAGCTGGAGCGCCTGCCGGGTGCGGCGGGCATCAAGGTCTTCATGGGTTCCTCCACCGGCTCGCTGCTGGTCGAGGACGACAAGGGCGTCAGTGAGATCCTGAAGCGCACGCGCCGCCGCGCCGCCTTCCATTCCGAAGACGAGATGATGTTGCGCGAGCGCATGGGCCTGCGCGTCGAGGGGGATCCGTCGAGCCATCCGGTCTGGCGCTCGCCCGAAGTCGCCCTGACCTGCACCAGGCGACTGGTGCGGATTGCACGCGAGACCGGCGCGCGCGTTCACATCCTGCACATCTCGACCGGCGAGGAGATGATCTTCCTCAGGGATCACAAGGACGTCGCGACCGTCGAGGTGCTGCCGAACCATCTGACGCTGGTCGCGCCGGACTGCTACGAGCGGCTTGGCACCTATGCCCAGATGAATCCGCCGATCCGCGACGACAGCCATCGCCGGACGATCTGGTGGGGGCTGGAGCAGGGCATCGTCGACGTGCTCGGCTCCGACCATGCGCCGCATACGCATGAGGAGAAGCATCATGCGTATCCTGCGAGCCATTCCGGCATGCCGGGCGTGCAGACGCTGGTCCCGATCATGCTCGACCATGTCAATGCCGGGCGGCTTTCACTGGAACGGTTCGTCGATCTGACCAGCCATGGCCCGCAACGGATCTTCGGGCTCGAGGGCAAGGGGCGGATCGCGGCGGGCTATGATGCCGACCTGACCATTGTCGACCTGAAGCGCCGCGAGACCATCACCAATGACTGGATCGCCTCGCGCTGCGGCTGGACGCCCTATGACGGCGTCACCGTGACCGGCTGGCCCGTCGGCACCTATGTCCGCGGCCGGAAGGTGATGTGGGAGCGCGAAGTGGTGACGCCTGCGCAGGGCGAGCCGGCGCGCTTCCTGGAGGCGCTGCCGCGCGGCTGAACTTTTTTGCGCGATCGTGTCGATCGTGCGCTGCCCCGTTCGACGTATTGGCGAGGAGCAGGGGGAGGCCGCAGGTCGTTGCGGCTTCCCCTGAGCTCCTGACAATCGCGCGGGGGCACGGCTCCCGCCCAACGGGAGATCCGAAGATGCGAAACGTCGTTGCCGCCACATTCCTGTCCCTAGATGTTTGATCCCGGGCTTTGATGGTGCAGTCTTTTCGCGTGAGTGGAAGGAGGCGCTATGGGCCAGGTTCACCATGGGAGCGCCACGACGACAGAGGCGGTTCGTCGAGCGATACAGCATAGTCAAGAGAGCCTGAGGGCTCTGGCGAAG